>CAKZOQ010000079.1 GCA_937136445.1 uncultured Gemmatimonadota bacterium | reverse complement strand
GCAGGCGTAGACCAGTCCCGAGAGCTCGTCGCAGGCGTAGAGGACCTTGTCCAGCTCGGTCTCGGGCTCCACCCCGGTGAAGTCGGGCCTGTGGGCCAGGATGGCGTGCAGGACCTCCTCCGGGTAGCCCTCGGCACGGAGGTGCTCCACCGCCTTCAGCGGATGCTCTTCGGGGTGTTTCTCCCAGTCCAGGTCGTGGAGAAGCCCGGCCAGACCCCAGGTCTCCTCGTCGGCTCCCTTCATCCGGGCGTACCGGCGCACCGCCGCCTCTACGGCGAACATGTGCTTCCGCAGGTTCTCATTCTCCACCCAGGACTCGAGGGTGGCGACGGCATGGGCACGATCGGACATCGATGGAGACTCCGGGAAGGAAGAGGTCGAGTAGGGGATCCGGCGCAGCCGGAGGGCCAGGGTGGCCCGCACAGCCATCGGGGGCAAGCGGGCGCGAGAGGACGAAGGAGGAGACCGGGGGGCGGCGCTCAGACCTTGGAGGACGGGCAGAGGTGGGCCACGGCGCACTCCCCGCACAGCGGCTTCCGGGCGTCGCAGACGGCCCGCCCATGCCATATGAGGAGGTGGGCCAGCATGGTCCACCGCTCCCGAGGGAAGAGCTCCATGAGGTCCTGCTCCACCTTCACCGGTCGGTCGTGCCTGGTGAAGCCCAGCCGGTTGGACAGCCGTTTCACGTGGGTGTCCACCACCACGCCCTCGTCGATGCCGAAGGCGTTGCCCAGGATCACGTTGGCCGTCTTGCGCCCCACACCGGGGAGGGCCTTCAGCTCCTTCAGGGTCCGGGGGACCTCACCCTCGTGGTCGTCCATCACTCCTTCGGCGAACCCGATGATGTTCTTGGCCTTGTTCCGGAAGAAGCCGGTGGAATGGACGATCTCCTCCACGTCCTCCTGGCGGGCTGCGGCCAACGCGTCGGCGTCCGGGTACTCGTCGAAGAGGTTCGGGGTGACCATGTTCACCCGCTCGTCGGTGGTCTGGGCCGACAGGATGGTGGCGACGGCGAGCTGGAAGGGATTCTCGAAGTCGAGCTCGCAGTGCGCGTCGGGATACTCCTCCTCAAGGAGCTCGTAGACGGTCTCGGCGCGCTCGCGCTTCTTCTTCTTGGACTCCCGGGGCATGGCGGTTCCAGGTCAGGGTGAGGCGTCGGCCAGCGTCAGGCGACGGTACGGAAAGCGGGACGGCCGGGGAGCGTCGTCGGCCGTCTCCTCCTCCGGATGAGGCTCCCGGGCGGTTTCGGCGCCGGGGTGGGCGGCCCGGTAGGCCAGCGCCCGGGCCAGCAGCTTCAGGACCTCACCGGCGGCCTCCAGGGAGTAGAGCCCCTCGAGTTCGCCGCCGGGAAGCGTGGTCTCGAAGTCGTCGCCGTCGGGGCGGATCTCCGCCTCCAGCCATCGAGGAGCGTCGGTCCAGGGGGCGTCGGCCACCGGGACCACGCCCAGCCCCGCCCGATCCGGGCGGATGCCCATGGCCAGGAGGACGTGGAGGACGCCTCCTCCGGAACGGTGCCAGAAGAGCCCGTCCACCGATTCCGGGGTCTCGCCGGGGCCCGGCTCCACCCAGAAGAGGTGCTGGGGCAGCTGCAGGTAGCCCGATTCGGCAGGGAGCTTCGGAGCGCCCCCCGGGGCCCCGTCCACCAGGTAGCGGGCCGTCGCCGTCTCCAACAGCCAGAAGGGCCGCCCTGCGCGGTGGAAGCGCCAGGTGTGGAAGGCCAGGGAGGCGTACTGGTGCATGCCCTGGCCCTCCTCCTCCGCCGGTCGCAGCCTCTGGAGCCAGCCCGTCACCGAACCCAGGTGCATGAAGGCCTGGAGGTCGTCTACGCCGCCTTGTTCATCGGCCTCGGCGGTGATGCGCCGCAGCAGCTCCTCGCCCTCCTCGGGGTCCGGGAAGGCGAGCTCGAAGGGCGTGATCCGGGCGTAGTCGTCGTGGAGGGGCATGGAGGCGGATCTACCCTTCGTCGGCGGACGGTTCCGCCACGCGGCGCGCCCTCGCCTCCGACTCCCAGAGCTCGGGGCGGGTGGTGGCCATCATCCGCTTCACCTCCCCCCACCAGCTTCGCTTCCGGGTGAGGACCAGCTCCAGCGTCGCCGGAGGCTCCACCACCCCGTGCACCCAGACGTAGTGGACGTCCCCCAGCACCTCCGGGCGCTCGATCCGGTAGCGGGCGTCCCCGAAGTCGAAGTCCAGCATCTCCACCGCCTGGAAGTCCTCCGGCCGCCACTCCTGCTCCACGTAGTAGTTCCGCTCCACCTGGAAAACCCCTGGGGTCGGCTCGTCGCCGTGTTGGTAGTACCAGGGATCGAAGTCGTCGCCCTGGTCCCGCTTGAAGGTCTCGTCCATGGCGTAGTCCACCCCCTCCAGGCCGTCCTCCCGGGCCAGCGACTCCAGGTGGTGCCGAAGCTCGTGGGTGAGGGTCTCCCAGAGCTCCTCCTCCCAGTCGAAGCCCGGATCCCGCCGGGCGATCTCCTGGAAGGAGCCCCAGTAGAGGACGACCTTGGAGCGCGTCGTCTCGGGCCCGCCGAAGTCGGTGGCGAAGTCCTCGGTGTAGCAGTGCCCCATGGTCCAGATGTCCGGCAGGTCGGGGTGCTCCTCCGAACGACGCTCCACCACCAGCGCATCGATCCCGTCCTTGAATTCAGGCGGGATCTCCTGGTAGTAGGCCTGGGCGGTGGCGCGGAACGTCGAGAAATCCAAGCGGACTCAGGCCTCCCCCGGCACTCCCGACCCCTCGGCTCCGGGGTCCGCCTCCCCCGCCGAGCGGGCGAGCCACCGGTTGAGCGCCAGGAGGAGGACCAGCACCGCGCCCCACTGGATGAGGACCGAGCCGATGTTGTAGGAGCTGAAGAGGGTCCAGGTGGCGGCGAAGTCGGCGCCCCGGGCCCCCCAGAGCCACCAGCCCAGGAGCACCACCGCCTGCACCGCCACCAGCCGGATGGCCCAGTCCCACCATGCACCGATGTGGATGTCCGAGCCCTCCTGGTTGATGAAGCGCTCCCGGAAGCGAGTGACGCCATAGCGCAGGACGGCGAAGGCGAAAAAGAAGCCCGACAGCATCAGACCCACGCCCCAGACCCAGTCCTGGTTCCGGAAGAACTCGATGTTCAGCGCCGACGGGACGCCGAAGAGCAGTCCGGCGGCCCCCACCAGCGCGATGGCCCGGCCCCGGGGCATCCCCAGGTCCCGCAGGATGCGGGTGGCCAGCTCCACCATGGCCACCAGCGAGGTCCAGGCGGCGAACATGAGGGCCAGGAAGAAGAGGGCCTGGAAGAGCTGGCCCGCCGGAAGGCGGGAGAAGAGCTGGGGGACCCAGATGAAGGTGAGCCCCTCGTTTCCGGCGCCTACGATCTCGCCGGCGGCGTCGGGCATGACGCTGAAGACGGTGCAGAGCACCATGATCCCCGCCAGGAGCGACATGGAGTTGTTCCCGAAGCCGATGACGAAGGCGTTGAGGGCCGTGTCCTCCCGACTCCGCATGTAGACCGCGTAGGTGAGGACCAGCCCCCACCCGGCACCGGTGTCCCACGCGTTTTGCGTGAGAGCCTGGATCCAGATCTCCCAGTTGGCGAGCTGGGACCACTCGGGCGTGAAGAGGAAGGCCAGCCCCGCCGCAGCCCCCGGGAGCGTCACCGCCCGCACCGCCAGCACCACCACCAGGACGATGAGGCTGGGGATGAGGAAGCGAGCCGCCGTCTCGATCCCCTTCACCCCCCGGGAGACGACGAAGACCGCCATGCCCATGGCGAGGACGTGGGTGACGAGCGCCTCCGGGGTGGAGTGGAAGCCCTCCCAGAAGGCGCCGGGCTCCGCCGCGGGCACGGCGCCGGTCAGGGTGGCGACGAAGAAGCGGATGGTCCACCCCATCACCACCGAGTAGTAGAACATGATGGCGGTAGCCACGAAGGCCACCCACGCCCCCATCCAGGCGAAGCCGGGCCCCAGGAGCTTGGCGAAGGAACCCACCGTGCCCCGACGCGTCCCCTTCCCCAGGGCGAACTCCAGGATGAGGAGCGGCACCGACCAGGCCAGGAGGAAGACCACCCAGGCCACCAGGAAGGAGCCGCCGCCGTTGGTGGCGGCGATGCGCGGGAAGCGCCAGATGTTCCCAGTCCCTACGGCCATGCCCAGCATGGCCAGGAGCATGCCCCACCGGGAGCTGAAGACTTCGGACTTGGAGGACACGGCGGCGGGGCTCCTGGGTGCGACGGGGATCCCGGGGCGTGCCGGGAGTCTAGGAGGAGGAGCGAGTGCGGCGAGCCCGACCCGAGCGCACGCACGGGTGCCCGGGAGCGCCACGACTCCCGATTCTAAGCGGCACGACGACGCCATGGCCAAGCCCTGCGGCCCGAAGCACCCCTACCGACGACCGAGAGGTGTCGCTCCAACCCGAAGGGCAGGAGGAAGTTGCGGCATCAAGCCGCGTCATGGCTCCTCCGGGGTGCTAGTGCATCGCACTCGTCGCTCTTACTGGCCAGACGGATCACGAGACCTGGGCAGCTAGGATCCGGACGGACCCGGTGCGAGGGCGTCCGGCGTATCTTCCCGGAGGAGCCCGAGGATGGAGTCGGCCTCCACATGCATCCGCTCGTCCACGGCGTGTCGGCGCGGGAGCGTGAGGGTCCGGCGGAGCACCGGCACCGCCTCCTGCGGGCGGTCCCGCTCCACCAGGAGCTTGGCCAGCTCCAGCCTCGGTGCCAGCGCCAGGGAGTCCTCGTCGGCGGAGATGCGGAGGTGCCGCTCGGCCTCGGACCAGGAGGCATCGCCCAGGACCTCGCCCATCCCCATGCGGAGCGCGAACTGGCGGATGAGCCAGGGAAGGCGCATGACGGCGGCGTGGAGGCGTCCCATCATCTCGTGCCCGCCCGGGTGGAGCGAATCCAAGGCGAGGACCCGATCCGTCGCCGTCAGGATGTCTTCGCCCATCCCCACCTTGGCGAAGGGGCCCGAGTACTCCGCCCGCACCCCCCGGGCCACCGCCTTCCAGTAGTGGGCGTCGGCGGACTCGGGGTAGGTCGCCACCAGGACCCGCGCCACCTCGTCGGCTCGGTTCAGGTGCTCCTTCCGAACGGTCTCGCCCGTGGCCAGGAGGGCTCCGTGGACCTCGGCTTCCACCTGTCGCTGGAGTCGTGCCTCGTGGGTCCCGGTGAGGGAGGCCGGTGCCGCCACCCCACCTCTGTGCGGACGGGCGTCGTCCTGGGCCGCGGCGGCGCCGGGGCCCAGAAGGAGGGCGAGGAGGGTGAGGAGGATGGGAAGGTTCAGGCCGCCTCCAGTTCCGACGTGCAGTGGGGGCACCGGGTCGCCTCGAGGAGGATGTTCTGGAGACAGAAGGGACAGGGCTTCTCGGTGGGTGCCGGCTCCGGCTTGGGCTCCTCACGGCGCAACCGGTTGATCCCGCGCACCAAGAGGAAAACCGCGAAGCCCACGATGAGGAAGCTCACGGTGGCGTTGAGGAAGAGCCCGAGGTTGATGGTGACGGCACCGGCCTCCTGCGCCGCCGCCAGCGTGGGGTAGGGCGCCGGGGCCGCGGGACCCTCGCGGAGCACCATGAAGATCTCGGCGAAGTCCACCCCTCCCAGAAGGAGGCCGATGGGCGGCATGAGGACGTCGTCCACCATGCTCTTCACCACCGTCCCGAAGGCGCCTCCGATGATGATCCCCACCGCCATGTCCACCACGTTGCCCTTGATGGCGAACTCCTTGAACTCCTTCATCACGGCCATGCAGCACTCCTCGAGGCGGAGAAGAGTCCCCAGGCCCGGACGGACCCGAGGCAACTACTCAAAGATATACGCCACGGCCTGCGCCGCCTGCTCCAGGGTCTCGACGGTGAGGCTCGCCAGGGCGTCCAGTTCCTTCAACGCGTGCACATGCTCCTCGGCACGGACCAGCACCAGCGGCAGCCCCTGGGCGAGGGCGGCGCCGGCGTCGGAGGCGGTGTTCCACTGTTTGTACTTGGGACCGAAGTAGGCCACCACCAGGTCGGCCCGCTGCATGAGCACCCGGGTCCGGAGGGTGTTGACGCGCGCCCCCATGAGGTCCCGGTAGCGGGCATCCGGCTGCTGGCCCAGAATGTCCTCCCCCACGTCGTCGGAGCGGGCATGGACCTCCTGGGGCCCGACGATCTCGGCGTCCACGCCGGCCTCGGCCAGGAGATCCCGGAGAGTCTCCCGCCAGGCGGAGTGGATCTCCCCGGCGGCGTAGATGGTGAGGTCGTTCATACCGCCCCCCCGGCGGCCTGCGCCGCTTCGTCCACCCGGTCCCGGATCCAGGTCACGAGCTGGTCGGCGGAGACCCGCACCTGCTCCAGCGAATCCCGGTCCCGCACGGTGACCGTCTGGTCCTCGGTGCTCTGTCCGTCCACGGTGATGCAGAAGGGCGTGCCGGCCTCGTCCTGGCGCCGGTACCGCCGACCGATGGAACCGGAGGCGTCGTAGAAGGCGTTGATGGCGGAGCGGCGCAGATCGGCGTGGATCCTTTCGGCGATCTCCGGCATGCCGTCCTTCTTCACCAGCGGGAAGACCGCCGCCTTGATGGGGGCGATGTGGGGCGCCAGCCCCAGGACCACCCGCTCGTCGCCGTCCACCTCCTCCTCACGGTAGGCGTCGCAGAGGGTGACGAGGACCGTGCGGTCCACCCCCACCGCCGTCTCGATGACGTAGGGGATGAAGCGCGTCCCCGAGTGGGATTCGATGTACTCCAACCGTTTGCCCGAGTGCTCCTCGTGGCGGGAGAGGTCGAAGTCGGTGCGGTTGTGGATCCCCTCGAATTCCTTCCAGCCGAAGGGATACTCGTACTCGATGTCCACCGCCGTCTTGGCGTAGTGGGCCAGCTCGTCGGGGCCGTGCTCGTGGTAGCGGAGCTTCTCCCGCCGGATCCCCAGCGAGAGGTGCCATTCCATGCGCTCAGCCTTCCACCTCTCGAACCACTCGTCGTCGGTGCCGGGCTCCACGAAGAACTGCATCTCCATCTGCTCGAACTCGCGGGTCCGGAAGATGAAGTTCCCGGGGGTGATCTCGTTCCGGAACGCCTTCCCGATCTGGGCGATGCCGAAGGGCACCTTCTGCCGCGCGGACTGCTGCACGTTCAGGAAGTTCACGTAGGAACCCTGGGCCGTCTCGGGCCGCAGGTACACCACGTTGGCCTGCTCCTCCACCGGCCCCATGAAGGTCTTGAACATGAGGTTGAAGGAGCGGGGCTCGGAGAAGGTCTCCTTGCTCCCACAGACCGGGCATTGGCCGTCGGCGATGTCGGGCTGGTCCGCCCGGAACCGGCGATTGCAATTGGAGCACTCCACCAGGGGATCGGTGAAGCCGTCCACGTGCCCCGATGCTTCCCACACCTTGGGATGCATGAGGATGGCGGCGTCCAGCCCCTCGATGTCGTCGCGCTGGTGCACCATGGAACTCCACCAGCGCTCCTTGACGTTGCGCTTGAGCTCGATCCCGAGAGGACCGTAGTCCCAGACGGATCCGGTGCCCCCATAGATCTCCGAGGACTGGAAGATGTATCCTCGGCGCTTGGCCAGGGAAACGAGCTTGTCCATCACGTCGGCGTCCGCCATGTAGTACCTGTCTCGGGGATGTTCGGGGCTGCTGGGGGGCGGCCAAAGGTAGGGGAACGCGTGGCTGCCGTTCAACGCCGAACCCCCGGCCTTCCCGAGGGTAACACACCAGACGTCGATCCTCGGGGGCCTCACGTCCCCTTCCTGCGATATCGCCGACCATCATGCTGATCTTCACCGACCGCGCCAAGGATGTCGTTCGTTCCTTCCTCGACCAGAGCGGAGGCGAGCTGGAGGCCCTGAGGATCTCCACCCAGCCAGGGAGCCCGGTAGCGCCCCGCTTCGAGCTCACCCTGGTGGGCCTGGAGGAGCGCGGCGAGACCGAAGAGCAGTTGGACGCGGGCGGTTTTCCCGTTCTGGTCCAGGAAGCGGACGTGAAGCGTCTGGACGGGGCTACCGTGGACTACGTGGAGCGGGTCAACGAGAGTGGCTTCGAGGTGCGGCCCGTGAGCAACGGGGCTGGATCCGAGGAGCCCCCCGCCCCCTCCGAGCCCGAAGGCCCGCTCGCCGAGAAGGTCCGGGAGGTTCTGGACGCCCAGGTGAATCCGGCCATCGCCGCCCACGGGGGCGTCATCACCCTGGTGGACGTGAAGGGGGATGAGGTGTTCGTGCAGATGGGCGGAGGCTGTCAGGGGTGCGCCATGTCGCGGATGACGCTCCGGCAGGGTGTGGAGCGGATGCTTCGCGAGGCCGTCCCCGAACTCTCCGCCGTCCACGACGTCACCGACCACGACTCCGGCGAGAACCCCTACTTCGCTCAATAGAGGCCACCCATGACTCCAGTGCGCAGGTAGGTCCGGCATGGGTCCGCTCCGACTCGGAACGGTCCTCTTCGCCCTGATCCTCACCCTGTCGGCCGGAGTCGAGGAGGCCCTCGCCCAGGGGTGCTCCACTCCCTGTGTCGGACCCCGGCGCGGCAGCCTCATGGCCGTGGGCGGCGGTACGATCCCTGAAGACATCTATCGGCGGTTCCTGCGCATGGCGGGCGGCCCCGACGCCCGCATCGTCCTCATCCCCACTGCGGGAGCGGAAGACGGGTCCCACGACGCCTGGACGGCCCTGGAGAGGCTCCGCGACGCCGGCGCTCGCCGCATCGAGGTCCTCCACACCCGGAATCGGCGCATCGCCGACCTGGAGGCCTTCGCGGGCCCCCTGGGCGACGCCTCTGGCGTCTGGATCTCCGGCGGTCGACAGTGGCGGCTCTCGCAGGTCTACCTCCACACCCGCACCCACCAGGAGCTTCAGGGCGTTCTGGACCGAGGGGGCGTGGTGGCAGGGAACTCCGCCGGTGCCTCGGCGCTGGCCTCCTTCCTGGTGCGCGGCGCCCGGGACACGAACGAGGTGCTGGTGGAGCCCGAGAACCAGGAGGGCTTCGGGTTCCTGCGGCAGGTGGCCATCGATCAGCACCTCATGGCACGGGGCCGCGAGAACGACCTCATGGAGCTCCTACGGACCCACCCCCAGCTCCTGGGCCTGGGCCTCAACGAGGGCGGAGCACTCATCGTCACCGGGGACCTGGCGGAGGTGGTGGGGGCCCGGGTGGCCGTCTACGACGTCACCGATCCCCTCCATCTCCTGCCGCTCCGCTGGCTCGCTCCCGGGTCCGTCTACGACCTGGGGGCCCGGACGGTGATCCTGGACGGCGCCGAGGAGCCCACCCCCACCGAGTGGCCGCCTACTGGAAGCCCGCCGACCGGATTCCCTCGAACAGCACCGCCAGCAGACGCTCCGTCGTCACCCGATCCAGCGTCCCGAGCTGATCCAGCGCCGCCGTGATCCGATCCACCCGGCCCCACATCTCGTCCCCCAGCTCGTCGGAGGCGGGGACGGCTTCCACCACCGGGTCGGAGGAGAAGCCTCCCGCTGCGGGTTCGTAGTCGATGTCGTTCTGGTTCTCCAGCAGGAACCCGTGGAGGTCCAGCGAGGCGTCCACCAGCTCCTCCATCCGTTCATAGACCCGGTTCCGCTCGTTGCGCGTGGCGAGGAAGCCCGAATCGGCCCGCTCCAGCAGGATCCGCGCCCGGTCGCCCGTGATCTCCCGGGCCGCCAGCGCCTCCTCGTACTCCTCGTGGAAGATCCGGGTGTCGGAGCTCCGCACCCGATCGACGAAGTCGGAGATGCCCACCCAGTAGGCCTGCACATCGGCGAAGTCCCCGGCATTGGCCAGGTAGACGCCGGCCAGCCAGTCCCCCTGGGGCGCCGCGGGGAGCTCCGCCTCCTCCTGCATGGCGGCGAGCTCGTCCATGGTGTTGCCCAGCGCCACCTCGCCTACGTCCCGCATGGTGGGGAGGAGTTCGGCGGGGATGTCGGGGACGGTGACCGGGGGAAGCTCGTCCCCGCCCACTCCCCCACCCTGCAGGGCCCGCCAGCCGAACCAGCCTGCCCCGCCGACGATGCCGAGACCCAGGACCATCAGGACGACGGTGGGTAGGGAGCTCTGCTTCGGCCTCCGGGGGGGAGAGGGTCGGGAGCGGGCCTCGCGGCTTGGTGCGGGCGGCCTCGCGTTCTCCTCGGCAGGCTCCTCCGGTTCCAGACCTGCCGCCATCCCCCCACCCGCAGCGGCTTCCGGGTCGTCCGACGCCGGGTCCGGACCGCTCTCCCCCACGTCGTCGTCCATCCGGAACTCGCCGGGACCATCCTGCTCCATCCAGGCCGGCGGCGACGCGGCGGAGTATTCCGACATGGGCTGCTCCAGCTCCATGTCCTCCCCGAAGCCCACGCCCCTGAAGTCCGCATCGCCTCCCTGGGCACTCAGCGGCTCCTCGAACTCGATGTCTCCGCCGAAGTCCATCGCACCAGCGTCGCCCGCACCCCCCTGGCCGCCCAGCGGCTCCTCGAGCTCCATCCCGTCTCCGAAACCGACCTCGGGGCCGGTGTCGTAGCCGGTCCCGGGGACGGGATCGGGTTCTTGGGAGGTCCCGGTTCCCGTCTCCGGGTCGTCCTCCTCCTCCAGCTCCAGGTGATCCATGCCGCCGAAGTCGAAGGCGGCGTCGTTCTGCTCGAGTTCCCGGGCCGGCTCCGGATCCTCGACCGGAGGGTCGCTGGGGGGCGGCGGTTCGAGGGAGGGGGGCGACTCCGGGGCAGTCGACTCCTCGGTCAGTTCCAGATCCATGGACCCGAGCCCCATCTCTCCCGCAGGCTCCTCCTCGGTGAGGGTCAACTGCAGGTCGTCGGCGAACCCGGCATCCTCCGGCATTTCGTCCCCCTCTCCAGCCCCTTCCGAGGCCCCCTCCTCCTCTGCCGGGTCGAGGGCGTCGGTGGACTCCGCCTCTACCTCCTCCGAGGGAGGCGAGGAAGACGCGGACACCGGAGGGGGAGGCGCCACGAATCCCCCGTCGTCCCCTGCCTCCCGGGACAGGGTGTGGAAGATCTCGTGGCTCTTCGCCGCTCCCCAACGATCCGCCTGGGCGTCGTAGAGCTGGGTCTCGGGGCCGATGGCGCCCAGCTCGATGCGCAGCGCGAGGGCGTCCACCCCGGGAATGGGGACTTCGTTGCCCTGGGAGTCGATGTAGGCGAACCGCATCAGATCGGCAGAGGGCGGGAGTCGCAGGACCGAGGCAGAAGTCTAGGGGGAACGGGACCCCGAATCCACCGCGGAAACGGCTACCTCGGGGCCGGAGACGGAGACCCTGCCCGCACCCAGGTGATGTAGTCGGTGTTCACCGGCTCGAGCCCGCCCTGGCGGAGCAGACGCGCGACCTGCCCGCGATGGTAGGCGCCGTGAAGGCCCACGTGGAGGAGGAGGTCTCCGAGCTCTGCTTCGAAGGCCGTTCCGGAGGAGTTCTGGTAGCGCACCGTCTGCGCCAGGTCGGTCTCGGCCTCCCGGAGGAGGGCCCGGCCCTCGGCCAGCGTCCCCTCCTGCAGTGCTCGGATGGCCTCCAGGCTCGGTGGGTGGTCGGGATCGGGCCAGACGGGATGGTCGCTCGTGCCGGCCGCGATGCGATCCAGCCAGATCCGCTCGGCGTAGACGAGATGCGCCAGAAGGCGGAGGGCCTCCTCATGAGCCTCCTGGCCCGGCAGCCCGACCTCCTCCGAGGCCGCGTCGGCCAGGCGACGATCCAGGCGCGCCGCCGACCACGCCAGGTGGTCCCAGATCCTCGTCAACGAGCTGCGCACGACGACCTCCTCAGCGGATGCGCCGGATCCGGTCGGCCGGCGGGACCAGCCATTCCACCCCCCGCTCGGTGACCACCGCGTCGTCCTCCAGCGGAATGCGCACCTTGGCGCCGTCCCACTCCGGGGCGGAGGTGTAGGCGAAGAGCTCCATGCTGAAGAGGGTGCCGGGCCGGAGCTCGTAGCCCTGTCGGGTGGGGTTGAACCAGGCCAGCGACGGCCCGACGCCATGGCCCCAGTTCCCCACCGAGTGGGGGCCCAGGTTCACGTCGGTGGTGGCGGGGTCGTCCGTGGGTTCGTTGAAGGGCACCCGCCGGAAGCCGGCGGCCTCGATGGCGTCCCAGGTCTCCTCCACCGCCTGAAGCGCCGTGGGGCGGGGCCGGATGGCCCGCTTCATGATGTCCCGGACGGCCAGCGCCTGCTCGTAGGCGTGTCGGAAGCCCGCCGGCACCTCCGTCTCACCCTCCTGCAGGACGTAGGCGACCCGCTTCATGTCCGTGTAGAAGTCCAGGTAGCCCACCCCCCAGTCGATCATGAGGAGATCGCCGCGCTGGATGATGCGGTCGGTGGAGACGGCCTCCACGCCCTCGGGACCGGTGATGTAGACCGAGGGCATGTCGAAGGAGGAGCCCAGCCCCCGGGCCAACTGCTGGTCGCGCATCCACCAGGCCACGTCTTCCAGCGATGTGACGCCCGGTGTGATCACCTCGTTGCTGAAGGCGCGATCGGCGATCTCCCGACTCATCTCCGCCGCTTCGGCGAAGGCCGCGAGCTCCGACGCCGTACGGGTGGCTCGGAAGTCGGAGACCAGGCGCTCCGCAGAGACGAAGCGGCTGGAGAGCTCGGGCCCCAGGAGCTCCTGCAGGTGAAGGAAGGAGGTGTGGGAGAGCCCGTCGGCACCTCCGATGGACTCCGCCATGTTGAGCCCGATCCGCTCCGGATCCCGCTCCCGAACCCAGTCCGCGAGCTCGTCGGAGGACCCGAAGTGGTCGTACGAGGGGCACGCCTCCGGCCCGTAGCCTCCCACTCCGAAGGCCGCCCGCTCCACCCGGTCCTCACGCTGGGTGAAGACCCAGTAGGCCCAGCCACCCACGTACCCCCGACCCATGGCCTCCCAGAGGGGATCCAGGTCCCCCTCCCGCGAGACGACGATCCAGAGGTCGATGTCGTTGTCCGCCATGGCCTGGGGCAGGACCAGGTCGAACTTCTCCTGGCGGATGAGGCAGGACCGTTCCCATCGACTGCGCGCCTCCTGGGCGGCGGTGGAGGCGGGGACGGCGAGGAGCAGGGAGAGGGCGAGGAGAAGGAGTCGGGACATGAGGCGTCCGGGGGACGAGGGGTGGTCGGTGGGCCGCGGCTCTGCGCGCCAGGCCAATCTGCGGGGGCACCGGTGGGGAGGGAAGACGGACCACCCCCCGGACCGCCGACGAATCCTTGTGAATGGTGCGCCGGGGGAGCCACCTTGGAGGTGGCGTCCTCTTCTTCCCCCTCCCCCGTCTCCGTGGCGACACGCGTCTACCGCGCCACCATCGTCGTCCTCGTGGCGATGGCGCTCCTCGGCCAGACGGTCCAGCTCGACTCCCTCTTCCTCGACGCGTTGGGGGTCGCCGGGCCGTCCCGTGGACCCGTGCATCCGGCCCTGGCGTCGGTGCTGGCGGTGGACGCCCTCCTCACCCTCCTCTTCGGGACGATGGCCCTCCTCCTGGGCTTCCATCCAGAGGTCCGTCGAGGGGGTCTGTCCCTGGGGCTGACGGTGGCTGCCTGGGCCTACCTCCTGGCCTATCCGGGCATCATCACCCTCCTCCGGCCCGACCCCGGCTCCCCCTTCCAGCTCCTCTTCCAGACCCATTTCCTCATCGTGGAGATGGTGGGGCTGGCGGCGCTCCTGCGGTTCTCCGCGCAGTTTCCCCGCCCGCTCTCCGCCGCGGTGCTCGACTCGCCCTCGGACCTCGCGCCGGGCATGGGCCTCCTCCAGGAGGTCCGGATCTGGCTCCTCCGGCCCTCCGCCCCCTGGATCGCGGCGGCGGGTGCGGCTGCGTCGGCGCTGGCGGTGAACGGACTCCTGGGCAACGTGCCCTCCGAAGCGGCCCTCCTGGGGCTGGTGGATGCACTTCGCTTCTCTGCGCTCTCGGTGGCGGTCCTGAACCTGCGCGTCGGCTACCTGAACGCCTCGGAGGAAGGCCGGGAGGCCGCCCAGTGGCTGGGCGTGGGGTTCGCAGTGTTGGTGGGTAGCCTGGCGGTGCTCATGGGCGCCAACGTCCTCACCGCTGTCACCGGATGGAGGGTCGCCTACTTCAACTGGCGACCGCTTCTCCTGGACGCCGGGATCCTGGGCTTTCTGCTGGGCGTGGGGATGGCCGGACTCTACCGGGGTCGGCTGCGGTCGGGGCCGGTCGGGCGACGCGTGGTCCTCCTGGGATCGGCCCTGGCGACAAGCCTTCTGTTGGCAGCGGGGCTGGAAGCCCTCTTCTCCGACGCCCTGGCGGCCCCGGTCCGACTTCCCAGGGGGGTCGGGACCGGACTGTCCGCAGGGCTCGCGGTGCTGCTGTGGTCCCGGCTGGAACCCCGACTGAGCGCCTTCCTGGAGGACTCGATGCCCGTTCCGGACCCGGACCCACCCACCGCCCCGACCTGAGCGTCGTCGGGGCCAGGTGTCACGAATTCCAGACGCCGCTCGTTCCCTCCCTGACACGACCCCGGAAGCGCCACGCGGGTACGACGGTCCCGACGGCCGGTCCGTCCGCGACGCGTCGCCCCCCGACACCGCCCCTTCCGTGGATTTCGACGCAACCTTCGATGCGCAATATCCGTCCCTGGTGCGCTACTGCCATCGCCTGACAGGCGATGCGGACGCCGCCGAGGACACGGCCCAGGAAGCCCTCGTCCGCCTCTTCGAACACGAGGTGGAGGGCCCGGAACCGGCGGTCCGGGCCTGGCTGTTCAAGACGGCCACGCATCTCATCAGGGACCGATACCGAGTGGACGAGAACCGGAGACGACTCCTGGAGGAGAACCCCGTCCTCCCTGCGGCACCAGACGGCCCGGAGCGGGCGCTGGCCCGAGCCCAGGACCGCTCGGTGGCTCGAGCGGCGCTGGACCGCATCCCCGACCGCGATCGGGAAATCCTGCTGATGCGCTACGAAGGCTTCAGCTACCGGGAGATCGCCGAGGCCGTCGCGGTGGCCCACACCTCTGTGGGCACGCTGCTCGCCCGGGCCGAGCGCCGGTTCGTGGACGCTCTGGAGCACCCCGAGGGGGCGGCGTGAGCGAGCATCCCGAGGTCGGTGTGCTGGTGTCCCTCCGGGACGGGGAGCTGTCCGACGCGGCGGCCGAACACCTGCGAGGGCATCTCGCGAGCTGCGGGGCGTGCAGCGAGGTCATGGAGTCGCTGCGCGTGCGGGCCCGAGGTCTTCCGGGGGCCCTCCCGCCGGGCCCGGCGCTGGACGCCGCGGCCATGGAGCGCGCCCGGGAGACGGTGCGGGCCCGGCTGGAGAGGGAGCTGGAGCGAGGGGCGGACGAGGCGATCTCGCTCTCGGAGCGCCGTGGGCGGTGGTCCGGCGCCGGCGACGCGCCGGGGTGGGGCTGGGGTGACCTGGCCCGAGCGGCGGGTCTGGTGCTCCTCCTCGCCGGTGGCGCCGCCGCCCTCCCCGGCTCGCCGGTGCGGAGCTGGTTCGCGGGTTCCGGCGAACCGAACGCCGGCGCCGAGGCCGAGGCGACGGTAGAGACCCTCGCCCCGCCCGCCACTCCTTC
>CAKZOQ010000078.1 GCA_937136445.1 uncultured Gemmatimonadota bacterium | reverse complement strand
CGCCGCCGTCTCCCGGGCGCTGGCCCGCTCCAGGATGTCCCGCACGTCCCGGCGGTCGTACTTGAGAATGCCCACCAGGTCGGCATGCCCCGGCCGAGGCAGGTAGTGGGGGCGAAGGGCCTTGGGATTGCCCTCGGGGTCGGGGGGTCCGTGGGCCATGGCCGTCTCCCAATTTTCCCAGTCCCGGTTCCAGACCAGCATGGCCAAGGGGGAGCCCAGCGTCTCCCCCAGGCGGATGCCGCTCATGACCTCCACCCGGTCCGACTCGATCTGCATGCGCCGGCCCCGCCCGTATCCCCCCTGACGACGCTTCAGCTCCGGGTCCACGTCCCGCTCCGGGAGGAGCTCCAGCCCGGCTGGAACACCCTCCATGAGGGCGACCAGACCTTTGCCGTGGGATTCACCGGCCGTGCGGAAGGAGAGTCGGTGCATGCGTACGTCGAGAGGGTGTGGGAGAAGGGCGGCGGTCTGCGGACGGGCGTCCGAGGCATCGCCCAGGGGGCCTAACTATATCAAAGGAGTCCAGACCCGTTCCACATACCCGGACACGCGGCGTCGTCGGGGCGATGAAGGACCCCGACCCAGGAACGCCCTGGAGCGGTTTGCCCCGAGGCGCTCGAGGGAGGTCGTTCGGCGGACCGTCCCGGTCCGCTCCGCCTCAGTTGAGGCGGCTGGGGTGGCGGCGCAGAATGTCGGACTTCCGGACGTCCAGCACCAGGACCCCACCGGTATCGGTGACCCCGTAGAGCTTCAGGATGATGCAGCGGTCCTCGTTGCCGCCCGCGCCCCCGTCCACCGGCCAGGGTTCGGGGTTCGGCACCGTGGGATCGATGAAGATCTCCAGGGCCTGGCCCACCGTCACCCCGTTTGCGTCCACCACCTCGGTCGTCGCCGGACATGTCAGCCCCTCGTTGTCCCCCGGGAAGGGGAGCGAAGCGCGCAGCGGGCCGGTGATGACGTCCCGGATGGCGATGTCGCCGAGCTGGAAGAAATGGAAGGTATCGTAGATGTCGATGGTCCGGTCCCCGCTGGCCACGAAGGCCAGATGGGTGTCGGCCTGACGACCTCCCATGGGGTTGTCGATGGTCACTCCGTTGGCGTGCAGCGGGTGCAGCACGGCACCGGCACCACCCGGCGCGATGGGCACCACGCCCTGCAGCCGCAGGTCGGGCGTGAAGAAGTACGCGTTCTCGCCACGAGCCACCCCGAGCGTTCCGTCGTAGTTGAGGCTGAGGCCCTGCACGCGATCCGAGCGGTTGATGATGAGGTCGGCTACCGGAATACCGGCGGTGATGACGTCCACGTCGGACTCGTACATGATGATCCGGGCCGAGCTGGCCTCGCCGCTCTCCCCGAAGGCCACGTACTTCCCGTTCCCCGACGCCGCCACGAAGGTCGTATCGCCGAAGGCCAGATCCCCGGCCACGAAGGGATTGGAGAAGATCTGGGCGTCGGAACCCGCCGCGTTGATGTCCGACTGGAGCTGGGTCATGATCTCCGTCGGGCTCAACGTCTCGTCCACCACGTTGGCGATGCGGACCACGTTGGAGGTCCCCTCCACCCGGTCCACCACGTCGAAGAGCGCCGACCGACCAGGGGCCGGGTCGACGTCGTCTGCGTGGAGGAGCCCGTAGGAATCCTCGGCGGTGCCGCTCGGCGCGAGGTTGTGCATCTGGACCTCGGGCTGAAGGCTCGGATTCCCGTTCGGCAGGAAGATCTTCCGGATCGTGCCCTGCTCGCTCCCGACCTCGGTGGGCTGGGTGGAGAAGTGGATCCGCCGGGAGGCGTCGAGGGCGACGAACTGGGGACGGTCACTGAAGATGTTCAGCGGATCGATGACCCACTCGGAGGCCCCGGTCTCCCCGCTCTCCTGCAGGGTGAAGTTGAAGGCCACCACATCACGGGTGAGGAGGCGGCCGCTGTACCTCGGTGACGCCCCGAGCTCCACGAAGTCGAAGTTCGTCCCGCCAGAGTTGGCCACGATGAGGGTGTCCCCGCAGCCCATGGACGGAGAGGCCTCGAAGCAGGTGTTCATGGACAGCCCCCAGGGCTGCGAGCCGATCCGGACCGGGGGCTGGAACTCCTCGGCCTCCATGTCGAAGTGCTCGACCTGGTTCCGGCCGAAGTTGGCCAGATAGAGGTCCCGGCGGACCGTATCCACAGCCGCGTCCCGGATGGAACCGCCGTCGGGCAACTGCACGGTCCGGCCCGAGACGATGCTGGTGGAGACCACCTGACCATTCCCGGCGCCGAGGTAGGTCTCCCCGCCCGGCAGGGAGCCGCACGGCCCCGCGGCGCCCGGCTCGCCCGAGGCGGTCGCGGCGCAGTTCCCCGACGCATCCACCGCGAAGGACGCCACCTGGTAGATGAGCCGTTCCGGTAGGGCGATGGGGTTCACATTGAAAGGTGCGAGCCGGAAGATCCGCTCCGTGATACCCGACTGACCCTCGGCGAAGTCGATGGTCCTGGTCTCCACCAGCGTGTCGCCACCGAGCTCGGAGAAGCCTCGCAGTGTGACGCCCAGGGAGACGATGCCCGTCCCCTCGGAGTTGTCGGTGCCTTCCACCTGGACCTCGATGGAATCGGTGAGCTCGAGCCGGTCGCCGGCGATGACCGTCTGGGCGACCTGCGGAGCCGTGGTGTCCACCGGTTCGCCGGAGACGATGGTGAGGCGGAAGGGCCCGGCCTGGCCCAGGACGCCCAGCGCGCTCCGGGCGGTCACCGAGAGGTTGACCCGTCCGGTGATGCCCGGCGGGATCACCACCGCCGTGTCCAGCGCCACCGAATCCTCCACCGGCGCCACCGGGAGGATCAGCTCGGTCTCGTACTGGCCGGTGGCGGCGATGCGGATCTGCTCGATCCCGTTGGGGTCGCGGGCCACCACCGAGAGGTTGAGCCGCCCGGAGGCGCGGGTCTGGTCGTCCGCGAGGTTCAGAACCTGGACGTCGGGCCCGCCGAGGATCACCTGCACGGTGTCGGTGGACCGGTTCCCTGCCGTGTCGAAGGCCTCGACGAAGACGAAGGCCGTCTCGCGGGTCGTGTCCGGCGAAGGAAGGAGGTAGCGCCGGAGCCCGGTGGTGTCGCTCACCGTTCCGCCGAAGCTCACCACCTTGCTCTGGAAGCGGGTCACCACCTCGTCCGTCCCCAGCGAGGGGTCGCCGCGCTTGGCGATCCCGCCGAAGACCACCCGGTCGAGCGCGGTGGAATCGGAAACGTTGACCTCGACCAGGATGGAGTCACCCAGAGGCTTCGCATTCTGGGCGTCCGGCTGCGGGCGGACCAGGGCGAGGCTCGGCGGAATCGTGTCCGCCCCGGTATCCACCCCGCCGCTCCCGGGCCCCTGGCCCACCGGCGAGAAGAGG
>CAKZOQ010000077.1 GCA_937136445.1 uncultured Gemmatimonadota bacterium | reverse complement strand
GCAGACCCCGAGCCGCCGCGGGTTCCCGAGGGACCTCGTCCTTCGCGGAGATCGTGGCGTCCGCCACCACGGCACCATCGCCGTTGCCCCCACCCGGAGACACCAGCGCTTCTGCCCGTTCCAACGCCTCGTCCACGACGCCCAGGCCGCGCGCCCCTGCCACCGCCTCCACCGCCTGATGGAGCGAGCCGTCGAGCGTCTCACCGCCCCGCCCGAACCAGAGATCGGCCAGCGGTCCTTCGGCCGATCCGCCCCCCTCCCGTTGCAGGAAGGCCGCCACGGCCCGCCGGGAACGACCCGCTCCCCCGAGGAGCGCCGTGAGGCCCGGCCGGATGGAGGCGCTGATCCGCCCCACCCCCTCCACCCGCCCGTCCACCGTGTCCAGACGGCCCAGCGGCCCCGACGTATGGACCATGCCTCCTCCTCCCGGCGTCCCCTCCCCCGAGACCAGGGCCTGCACGAGGTCCGCGAGGGCCTCCGGGTCCCCCGCGCGAACCTCCTCCACCAGCGTCTCCCGGAGGCGAGCCGGTGCGTCGGAGGGCATCCAGGCCTCGGTGGGTGTGGCGAGCTCCCGCCCCGCCTCCACGGCCAGATGCAACGCCCGACGACGGAGCTCCGGAAGGAGGTCGCCCTGAAGGGCCAGAAGCTCCCGCGGATCGACGCCCTCCAGCCGAAGTCGAACGATCTTGCCGTCGATGCCCGCCGGGACCTCGCGGGTGACCTCGTCCACCCTCCGCCGGAGCCGCTCCGGATCTCCCGGGGAGAGACGGATGGGCGCCAGCGCCACCACCGGCCGTCCGGGAATGGGATGGAAGGTGGCCCGCCCGGTCTCCAGGTCCATGCTGAGAAAACCCTTCTCGTCCGCGGCCTCGTCCCACGGATCCAACGCCACCCGCTCCAGCGATCCGGCGTAGCGCATGCCGGGGCTCACCGCCCGGTGACGGTGCTCCCCGCCCAGCGCCACATAGTCCCAGTCACGAGGATCCACGAAGACGCCGCGGCCCTCTCCTCCGGCCTCGATGCGGCCGTGGAGGACCAACAGGTTCCAGCGGGTCCGAGGGTCCGGCTCGGGCAACGCCGCCGGTTCCCGCACTGCGCCCCGGTAGGGCACGAGGCTGGCGTGGAGGTCCAGCCGCTCCACCAGGAGCGAACGAGGCAGTCCCGTGGCCGCCTCTACGTTGGGAAAGGTGTCCAGGACTGCCAGCGCCCCTGGATCACCGGTTCGTCGCGGGGTGTCTCTCGGGCCTGCCACCATGAGCACCGGCGTCTCCGGCAGGGAGGCGCGGAAGGCCTCGAGGCCACGCGCCAACGCCACCACGGCTCCCGCCGGCGGATCGGGACGGTGGAAGACGTCCCCGGAGACGAGGATGACCCCGGGCGCCAGCGCCACCACCTCCTTCACCGCCCGGTCGAACGCCGACGCGACGTCCCGTTCCCGCACGTCCATCCCCCGCTCGGTCCTGCCGTAGGCCCGGAAGCCCAGATGGAGGTCCGAGAGGTGGGCGAGGATCACGGGACCGGCTCCACCTGAGCGACGAGCGGCTCGTCCGGGATCCCCAGCGACGGAAGGAGGGCCACCGGGATGAAGCCTCGCGTACGCACGAAAAGGTCTTCGGAGGCGTCTCCGCGACCCTTCGTCACCCCCTGCACCGCCGACGGGTTCAGAGCCAGGGACCACTCCTTCCAACCCGTGGGCATACGCCACACCCCGGGAGGCGGCGCCACCGGACCGCTCGCCAGGACCCCGTCGGGTGCCACCGCCCGGGTCAGGGCGTCCCACCCCGCCCGGGACAGGGCCTCGAGACCTCCCAGAGCGTAGAAGGCCGTGAGGTCCACGAGGACCACATCGTAGGGTTCGCCGAGATCCTGAAGGAGGTCTTCCACATTCCCCGTCCGCACCCGGATCCGCTCCGACGCGTCTCGGTCAAGATGGCTCTCCAGGTGATCCCGGGCCATCTCCACCACCGTCTCGCTCCGCTCCACCACCACCACCTCCACGCCGGGGTGGCTCCGGACGGTGGCGTAGGGGACCCCCGACGCCCCACCTCCGACGAAGAGGATCCGCCGGGGGGTACCGTCGTCCCCCCGATCCCAGCCGGCCTGGACCGCCTCCCACACCATGCGGTCCCAGGGCCTGCGACGGTGCTCCCCCTCCCCCTCCTCCAGCGCCATCCACCGACGGATCCAGTCGCCCTCCAGGAGGAGACGCACCGTCCGTCCGGACCTCGGGTCGTGGCGATCCTCCACACGTGCGTCCACCGAGCCCGCAGACCGCCGCTCCACCACCTGAACCCGGAGCCGCCGATCCAGCAGCGCCCCGTAGAAGAGCCCCGCGGCGGAAAGGAAGACCAGGGAGCCCAGGAAGAGGGACGCCGGCGCCAGGATCCGAGGGAGGGCCAACCCGGTGAGGACGAATCCCATGGCCGCACCAAGCGCCGCCGCCGCCCCCGACCCGAGGCGGGCTCGCGCGCCCTCGTCCACCGACGACATGGTGCCCAGCACGAGACCGCAGCCGTAGAGGGGCAGCGCCCCCAGGAAGGCCAGGCCCAGCCCCTGGGAGAGCGCCGCCTGCCCGACGCCCTCCGTCAGGCTCCAGGTGGCGCTGTAGAGGGTGGCCCCCAGGAAGAGGACGAGGCAGAGGAGCCAGCGCCGGCGCAGCGAGTCCACGATGCGGGGGTGCGGGCGAGGTGCCGACGCCAATCCCAACCCGAAGCCCGCCGCCTCCACCGCCAGGATGGTGGTGAGGGAGCGGATCAGTCCCGGGCCGGAGTAGAGGAGGAGGCTGGCCGACACCTCGGCGGCCGTGGCCGCCGCGACGCCCACGAGGAAGGCCGGGACCGGGCGCAGGGGGGAGGAGGTCTCGGTGGCGGCCTCGGCCGTCACGGCAGGAAGGCGCCGAAGCGTCCGCGATGGTAGGCCAGGGGCTCACCCCCGGCATCCTCCACCGCCACCACCTCTCCCACCACGATGGAGTGATCTCCGCCCGGGTGGATCCTGTGGGGCTGGCAGGCCAGCCACGCTGCCGCGCCTCGGATCACAGGATCTCCCAGCGCGTTCTCCTCCCAGTCGACGTCCTCGAATCGTCCCTCCGACGGCTGGGTGGCGAAGCGGGTCGCCACCGGGTCCTGCCCCCGGGAGAGGATACTCACGGCGAAGGACCCGGCCTCCATCAGGGCGTCGTGGGACGACGCATCGGCGTTCACGCACACCAGGACGAGAGGCGGGTCCAGGGAGACCGAGGTGAAGGAGTTCACGGTGAGTCCGAAGGGATCGCCCTCGGGATACCGTGCCGTGACGACGGTGACGCCGGTGGGATAGGAGCCCAGCACCTCGCGGAAGCGCCCTTCGTCCATCAGCCCGACCTCCCCCACCAACCCTCGCCGGGACCCCTCGACACGCGGGTCCCTGCTGTTGCTCCCTCCCCTGCGCCCCGTAGCTTTCGGGGCCCCGGGACCGGAAGGAGTCCGGCCCCCCGACCCACGGAGGACACGAGCATGAGACGGTGGATCGCCCTGGCCTGCATGGTGATGACGGTCTCCGGCTGCGAGAACGTGGCGTGGGGGGGTGTGGAGGTGGCGCTCCAGGCGCCGCTACCGAAGGCCCAGCCCGAAGTGCCGGACGAGGCCGCCGAGGAGGCGAACGAGGAGGCGAATCTGCCGCCGCTTCCCACCGGCCCGCTGCTGCTGGCCGGCACGAGGGACGGCTCGTCGGCTACCCTCGTCCTGGTAGGCGAGATCCAGCCGGATGGCGCCTCCCTGGCCCCGGCGGAACTCGCTTCGGAATCCTATCGGGAGCGGGTACAGACGCAACTCCTGGCTCCGGGCACCGAGTTCGCGCTCTTCGCCGAGGGGGTCCGCGTCGGCCGTCTCGTCGCCTCGGACACCGGGGTGGACACGCGCTTCTGCCTCCCCCGCCCCACCGTCACCGGCCTGGTCGAGCTCAACCCGGCCGCCATGGGAGCGCCGCGCTTCCTGGCGGTCCCGGTGGGAACGGCGGAGGGCGTCTCCCGGGAGGGCTACCGCGGGTACAGCGACGACTACGACCAGCGAACCTCCTCCCTCTCCCTCGCCGCCCGGGCCATCACCGTCGTCTCTGCGGCCTGGCCCCCATCCCTCCTGGAGTCCCGGGCCGACATCCAGGCCTTCCGCCTTCCCGACGCAGGGGAGCCGTCCTTCGTCGCCACCTTCCTCCATCAGGACCGGATGGCCGTGTCGGAGGCGGGCCCAGGCGGCTACGCCCTTCTCGTCGTCGGCGAGCCTCGGGGCAGCGGCTACGGCCTGGCCTACACCTGGTATCGGCGGGTGGCGGACGACGGGAAGGGTGCGCCCCGGTACTACGGACACCTGGACTGGGACGGCGACGGATCCAGCGAGATCCTTCTGGACGTCTTCGGGACCGAGACCCGGTGGTTCGCGGGGCTGGACCGGCAGGACGGGACCTGGACCCGCGGCTTCGAAGACACCTGCGGGGGCGGACCGACCACCGCCGACCAGTGACGCCGGGCGGCGGGGCGGCTCTCCCGGCCCTCCTCCTGGCCCTCCTCCTCCCGGCGTGCGCGGAGTCCCCCAACGCGCAGCCCGACGGTCCCGCCACCGAGACCGGGGGCGAGGTCATCCAGGTGGTGGATGCCATGGGGGATACCGTCCGGCTGGAGGGGACCCCGAGTCGGGTGGTCTCCCTGGTACCCTCCGCCACCCTCACCCTGGACGCCCTGGGGGTGCGGAGCCGCCTGGTGGGACGGACCGACTACGACACGGTGGCCTGGGCCCGGACCCTCCCCTCGGTGGGTGGCGGTCTGGAACCCAACCTCGAGGATCTGGTGGCGCTGACGCCCGACCTGGTCATCCGTTTCGGAGGCGACCAGGACCCCGTCACCCCCCGTCGCCTGGACGAGTTGGGCATCCCCCACGCCGCCGTCCGCCCCGACGCCGTGGCCGACGTCTTCCGCTCCATTCGCATGGTGGGCACCCTCGTGGGCGAGGAGGTCCGCGCCGACTCGCTGGCCCGTCACCTGGAGGCCCGCCTGGACTCCCTGCGGCGCGCCCGCAGCGGCGGGCCGTCCCCTCGGGTCGCCTACCTGCTCGGGGGAGAGCCACCCTGGGTAGCGGGTCCCGGGACCTACATCCACGAGCTGGTGGAGCTGGTGGGGGGAACCAACGTCTTCGCGGACCTCGACGACCTGTACGCCTCCGTCAGCCTGGAGGAGTTCCTCGTCCGGGAGATCGACGTGGTGGTGACCCACGGCGCCCACGAGCTCGAGGGCCGACTGCCCGGCGACCTGCCCATCCGCGAGGTGGGCGGCGCATTGGAGCTCCCGGGGCCCTGGGTGGTGGAGGCGGCCCACGAGCTGGATCGGGCCGTCCACGGCGGTCCACCCGGGTCGCGGCGGTGAAGCGGACCGCCCTGGCCGTGCTTCTGGTGGCGCTCCTGGCGGTGGCGGTCCTCCTGGGGGTGCGCTTCGGATCGGTCCCCCTGTCCACCGGCGAGGCCGTGCGGGCCCTCTTCGGCGGCGGCGAGGCCACCCACCGCACCATCGTCCTGGAGCTCCGGCTTCCCCGGGTCCTCCTGGGGGTCCTGGTGGGGGGAGGGCTCGCGCTGGCCGGCGCCACCTTCCAGGCCATCCTCCGGAACCCGCTGGCAGAACCCTACATCCTCGGGATCTCCGGGGGGGCCTCGGTGGGGGCCGTCCTGGTGCTCACCCTCGGTCTCGCCGGATCGGGCTCCTGGGTGCTGCCGCTGGCGGCCTTCGCCGGGGCCCTCGTGGCCATCGGCCTGGTCTTCCGGGTGGCCATCGCATCGGGCCGTTCCATGGACGTTCGGGTCCTCCTCCTGGCCGGGGTGGTGGTGGGCGCCTTCTTCAGCGCCTGCATCGCCTTCATCCTGTCGGTGTCGGAGGCCCGCACCATCCAGAGCGCCGTCCTCTGGATCATGGGGAGCCTCGCCGGCACGTCCTGGCGCGACGTGGCGTTGGCGGCGGTCTACTCCCTCCCGGCGGCGGCGGTGCTCCTCACCCTGGCCCGGCCGCTGAACGCCCTGGCCATCGGCGAAGAGACGGCGCAGTACCTGGGCACCGACGTGGAGCGGGTGAAGCGGATCGCCCTGGCGGTGGCGGCCCTCCTCACCGCCGCCGGCGTGGCGGTGGCAGGGGTCATCGGATTCGTGGGCCTGGTGGTGCCCCACGCCATCCGGCTCATGGTGGGCTCGGACCACCGGGTGCTCCTCCCCCTCTCCTTCCTGGCCGGCGCCGCCTTTCTCACCCTCGCCGACCTCCTCGCCCGTCTGGCTCTGGCCCCCACGGAAATCCCCATCGGAGTCATCACGGCCTTCGTGGGCGTCCCCTTCTTCCTCCTCCTCCTCCGCCGGAGCATGACCCGATGAGGGCCGGGAGGAGCGCGCGGGGATGAAGATCGAGGGACGAGGGATCCGGGTGCGCTACCCCGGCGCGGAGCGCCTTCCGCTGGACGGCGTGGACCTGGACGTTCCCGACGGAGAGCTCTACGCCGTGGTGGGTCCCAACGGTTCCGGGAAGTCCACCCTCCTGAAGGCGTTGCTGGGCGTGGTGCCGCTGGATTCCGGGACGGTGACGCTGGACGGTCGGGCGATGGAGGACTGGTCCCGGGCGGAGCTCGCCCGGCACGTGGGGGTGGTGGCCCAGTCCGAGTCCGTGTCCTTCCCGATGACGGTGCGAGAGATGGTGGGGATGGGGCGCTACCCCCATCTGGGTGCTCTCCAGGCCGAGGGGCCTCGCGACCGGGAGGCCGTGGACCAGGCGCTGACTCAGGCCGACGTCACCGATCTCGACGCCCGGGACGTCACGACCCTTTCCGGCGGAGAACTCCAGCGGGTCCGCATCGCCCGGGCTCTGGCCCAGGAGCCCCGGGCCCTCCTTCTGGACGAGCCCACCTCCAGCCTCGACGTCCGTCATGAGATGGCCATCCTGGAGCTTCTCCGTGGATGGGCCGACGAAGGGATGACGGTGCTGGTGGTGACCCACGGGCTGAATCTGGCCGCACGCTTCGCCGACCGGGTCCTTCTGTTGTCCCAGGGCACGGTGGCCGCTCAGGGCACGCCGGCCCAGGTCTTCACGGCGGAGGTCCTGGAGGCGGTCTACCGATGGCCTGTGGCCGTCCACTCCGACCACCTCGAGGGCGTCCCCACCATCCGGGCCCTGCGTGCGGGGGAGGACGGTCGGCCGCGATGAGCCGACGGGGCCATGGGCGCCTCGGTCCCTACCAGGCGACGCGTTCGCTGGCCTCTTCCATGAGGGCTCGATAGCTGGCGTACCGGGTCTCGGCGATCCGGCCCTCCTCCACCGCCGCCTGCACCGCGCAGTCGGGCTCGTGGAGGTGGGTGCACCCCCGGAATCGACATTCGTCCAGGAGCGCCCGCATCTCCGGGAAGCAGGTATCGAGCTCTTCGGCCTCCACGCCCCACAGCCCCACCTCGCCGAAGCCCGGGGTATCGGCGACCCACCCGCCGGTGGCGACCTCGAGGAGACGCGCGTTCACCGTGGTGTGGCGACCGCGTCCGGTCTTCCGGGAGAGGGCGCCGGTGCGGAGCTCCAGCGCCGGGTCCACCGCGTTCAACAGGGTGGACTTGCCGGCACCGGACGGCCCCACCAGAGCCGCGGTGCCCTGGTCCAGCGCCTCGGCGAAGCCCTGCACGCCCTCGCCGGTCTCCGCGCTGGTGAGGAGGGTGGGGTAGCCCACCTCGCGGTAGAGGGTCGCCAACTCCTCGGCAGGGGCCCGGGCCCCCTCCAGGTCCACCTTGTTCACGACGACCCGAGGCGTCATCCCGCTGGCCTCCCCCGCCACCAGGAACCGGTCCAGCACCTCGGGATGGGGGTCCGGCTCCCGGGCCGCCACCACCACGAAGAGACGATCCAGGTTGGCCACCAGGACCTTGGGGTGCCGACCGCCCGGGCCCTTCCGGACGAAGGCGGAGCGCCGTTCGTCCCTTCCCTCCACCACCCAGGTGTCCTCCACCTCTTCCAGGCGGACCTGGTCGCCGATGACCACCCGATCGCCGCGGCGGGCGTCCTTCTTCAGACGGCCGCGGAGGCTCGCCTCCACGCGACGTCCGTCCTCCAGCTCCACCGTGTAGACGCCGCCCACGGTGGCCAGCACTCGCCCCACCCACGAAGCGAGCCCCCCGTCGTCTCCCGAAGGAGTCGACGGGGGGCTCGTGGTGCTGCCGTGGTCCGGGGTCACCGGAAGGTCACGCGGCGAAGGACTCCAGCGCGTCACCCCGCTCGCCCTCACGCAGGCGCCGCAGGGCACGGTCCCGGAGCTGGCGGATCCGCTCCCGGGTCACGCCCAGCATGTTCCCGATCTCCTCGAGGGTGTGCTCCCGCTCGCCCTCGAGACCGAAGTAGAGGCGCAGGACCTTGGCGTCCCGAGCTTCCAGCGTCGAAAGGGCGTCGGTGATGGCCTCGGTGAGGAGTCGACCTTCGACCTCCACCTCGGGCTCCGCGGCCTCCTCGGTGACGAACCGCTCCACGAGCTGCGAATCCTCGGAGTCGCCGATGGGCGCATCGAGACGGATCTCGGCGGCGTTCAGCGTCTGGAGGGACTCCACCAGCTCCGGCGTGAGGTCGGTGGCCTTGGCCAGTTCCTCGGTGGTGGGATCGCGGCCCTTGTCCTGCTTGAGGCGCTCCTTCTCGCGGAAGATCCGGGCCAGATCGCTCGCCCGGTTCAGCGGGACCCGCACGGCGCGGCCGTGGTTGGCCAGGGAGGCGAGGATCGCCTGCCGGATCCACCACACCGCGTAGGAGATGAACTTCACGCCCTGCTCCGGATCGAACTTCCGGGCGGCCGTCACAAGGCCGACGTTCCCCTCCTGGATCAGATCCGTGAGGCTCACCCCACGGTTCTGGTACTTCTTCGCCACGCTGATGACGAAGCGCAGGTTGGCACGAGCCAACTCCTGCACTGCATCCTCGTCGCCGTTCTGCGCCCGGGCTCCCAGCTCCTTCTCCTTCTCAGGCGTGATGAGCTCGTGTCGGCTCACATCCCGGAGGTACTGATCCAGCGCACTCTGCTCCTCTACGCTGGCATCGAACCCGGTGAGAAGGTTCTTCTTTCCCTTCTTTTTCTTCCGCTTCGACTTGGTAGCAGCCATGGCCATCTATGCTCCTTGAACCCGGTCTCGCTCGGTCACGGACCGGTAGAGACGTTTCATGCAGTTTTGTTACGACGTGAGTTGGGCAGCCGTGAAAGATGGGGCGCATTTCGGCAGCCTGTCAAGATGCGTCGAGCCCGTGGTACTCGCGCCGCCAGGATAGGTTCCCAGGTGGGCGAGACGGCGGGCTTCGACCCGATCCCGGGGCGGGCGGCACAGGGGACGGGGCCCCGGGACCCCTCCGTTCCGCGGACAGGAACACGCTGGCGCCGGTGGTAACCCCAGGTCCGGGGCGGGTTCCCGTGGCGCGGGGATGGGCCTAGCTTCGGGCGCATCGCTCCTCCGGCGTCCCGGTCCATGACCCCCATTTTCCTCGCCCGTCGTTCCGACGTGGGAAGCGTCCGTACCCGCAACGAGGACACGGTGCGCCTCCACCGGAATCCCGACCTGGTGGTGGTGGCCGACGGGATGGGGGGACACCCCGGAGGCGACGTGGCCAGCGCAGTCGCCGCCGAGCGGGCCGAGGAGTGGCTCCGAACGCGCTGGCCGCTGGACCCGGCCGCGCAGGATCTCTCGGAGGAACGAGGGGAGAAGGCCTGGACGTCCCTCTTGGCCGAGGCCGTGGAGGAGGCCCACCGAGCGGTGCGGCGCCGGGGCCACGGACAGCCCGAGCTGCAGGGCATGGGCACCAC
>CAKZOQ010000076.1 GCA_937136445.1 uncultured Gemmatimonadota bacterium | reverse complement strand
GAACTGGAAGCGCCGGCCCAGCGCCAGGGCGCCACGCAGCGCCTCCTCACCCCGACGGCTGGCGTGGACCCGCGGCCGGACCAGGTCGTCCACCAGATCCACGAGCACGCCTTCCTTCACCCCCAGGTTGGGGACCAGGATGGTCTGGGCGCCGGCCAGCTCGGCCACACGATGGTAGAGGATGGCCGCCGGGAGGATCACGTCGGCCCGGTCCTGCCGGAAGCCGAAGCGTTCGATGCGCTCCTCCACCGAGATCCTGGCCAGCCGGTCGATCCACTTCTCCAGCTTGGGCACGGGCAGGCGAGCCACCCCCTTCCCGTCGGGGTCGCACCCCGCCAGCTCCGCCAACGCCTCGATGTTCCCCCCCGTGGCCATGAAGCCGTTCAGCGGAGGCTTCTCCTCCAGGATCCAATCGGGAAGGCGGAGCCGCGCGGCATACTCCACCACCAGCTCCCGGAGCGCCTCCTGGTCCTCGGCTTCGGCGCCGAGCTCCTCCAGGACGCGGACGGTGCCCATCGTGTGGGATTCGATCCACTCCACCCCCTCCGAGGAGGCCGTAGAGATCTCCAGGCTGCCGCCGCCCAGGTCCGCCATCATCCAGCGGTGGTGGTCCATGGAGACGCGGGTGCTGGCGGCGACCCAGGTGAGGCGGGCCTCCTCGCTCCCGGTGATGGTCTCCAGGCGAATGCCCGTCTCCGCCCGGATCCGCTCCACCAGATCGCCCCCGTTCCGGCTCTCCCGCACGGCGCTGGTGGCCACTGCCCGATACTCCACGACCCCATGGGTATCCAGGGAGCGGCGGAAGGTCGCCATGGCCTCCACCGCGCCGGCCATCGCGTCCTCGGCCAACCGTCCCGTGAGGAAGGCCTGGTGGCCCAGTCGGACCGGGATCCGCACCGACTCCTTCTGGATCCAGTGGGTGCGATCGACGAACTCCGCCGCCACGAACCGGATGGCGTTGGTCCCCACGTCGATGGCCGCAACCGTGAGGGGGAAGTCGGCGGTCCCCACCATCACGGGGACTCCGCGCTCCCGTCCATCGACACCTCGGGGGAGGGCCGGGCGGCGGGGGAGGAGTCCTGGATTCGCCGGGTCTCGTCGGTGGAGATCTGCATGAGGTCCCTGTGATAGTTCCGCCGCTCCGCGTCCTCGGGCGGATTGCGTCGAGTGTAGCGCCCGTTGGCGCCCAGGGACCAGGAGAGCTGGTTGTCGTCGAGGGCGAGATCCAACGTACGGCGCAGACGGGCCCGCAGCTCTCCGTCCTCCACCGGGACCAGCACCTCCACCCGCTCCACCAGGTTGCGCCGCCGGAGGTCCGCGCTCCCCATGAGGACCTCGTGTTCCCCACCGTTCTGGAAGAGGTAGACGCGGTCGTGCTCCAGGAACCGACCCAGGATGCTCCGCACGCGCACGTTGTCGCTCCACCCCTCGAGGCCCGGTCGGAGGCGGCAGTGCCCTCGGATCAGCAGATCCACCTGGACACCCGCCCGGGACGCCTCGTAGAGGCACTGGATCATCTCCACGTCATCCAGGGCGTTCATCTTGAAGACGACCCGGCCCTCCCCACCCTCCCGCACGTGCTGGATCTCCCGTTCCAGACGGTCTTCGATGGCGCGGCGCAGGTCCCGGGGAGCCACCACCAGCGAGTGGTAGTCCTGCTCCGGCGCGTGACCAGTGAGGTAGTGGAAGAGGTGCACCAGGTCGAGACCGATCTGAGGGTCGGCGGTCAGAAGACCCAGATCGGTGTAGAGTCGGGCCGTGGCCACATGGTAGTTCCCCGTACCCACGTGGGCGTAGGTCCGGATGCCCTCGCCTTCGGACCGGACCACGAGGAGCACCTTGGCGTGGGTCTTCAGCCCCACCAGCCCATAGGTGACGTGGACGCCCGCCTGCTCCAGCATCCGGGCCCACTCGATGTTGCGCTCCTCGTCGAACCGGGCCGTCACCTCCACCAGCACCGCCACCTGCTTCCCCGCCTCCGCCGCTCGGATGAGGGCGTAGACGATGGGCGAATTCTCCGACGTCCGGTACAGCGCCATCTTGATGCCCACCACCCCCGGGTCGCTGGCCGCCTGCTCCAAGAAGGCCTGGACGCTGGCAGCGAACGAGTCCCACGGGTGATGAACGAGGAGGTCTCCTTCCCGCAGGATCGAGAAGACGTCGGGTCGCTCTCCCTCGGGACCGGCTTGGAGGCGGGGCGGCACCACCGGCGTCCACGGCTCGAAGAGGAGCTCGGGCCGCTCCAGCTTCGCGAGCTCGGTGAGGTGGATCAGGTCCAGCGGGCCGTCGATGCGGTAGATGTCGTCGTCGTGGAGGTTCAGCTCCCGCTGCAGCATGTCGACGGTTGCGTCCGGCATCTCCCGGGCCACCTCCAGCCGGACCACCGGGGAGAACCGCCGCTCCCGGAGCTCCTCGGAGATCATCTGGAGGAGGTCCTCGGCTTCCTCCTCGTCGCGGCGCAGGTCGGCGTTGCGTGTGACTCGGAAGGCGTGGACGTCCTCGATGGTCATCCCCGGAAAGAGCTCGTCGGCGTGCCGGGCCACCAGCTCTTCCAACGGAAGAACCCGGCCAGGCCGGTCCAGCTCCACCCATCGTCCCAGTGAGAGCGGCACCTTCACCCGGGCGAACTGAAGCTCTTCGAGGTTGGGGTGCCGGAGGGTGATGGCCAGCGACAGGGAGAGGTTGGAGATGAAGGGAAAGGGGTGGCCCGGATCCACGGCCAGCGGAGTCAGCACGGGGTAGACCTGGTCCATGAACCATCGATGCAGACGCGCCCGTTCCTCTTCGGTCAGGTCCTCGTAGCCCGCCACCACCACCTCCTCCTCCTGGAGCGCCGGCTGGAGCACCTCGAGCCACAGCCTGCACATCCGCTCCCGCATGGCCACCACCGCGTCGCGAATGAGGGCGAGCTGCTGCTTGGGCGTCCGGCCGTCCGGGGTGAGCTGGGTGACGTGGGCCAGGAGCTGCCGCTTCAATCCCCCGACCCGTTTCTGGAAGAACTCGTCCAGGTTCGACTGCGCGATGGCCAGGAAGCGGGCGCGCTCCAGGAGGGGTACGCTCGCGTCCGTCGCCTGGTAGAGGACGCGCCAGTTGAAGTCCAGCCAGCTCAACTCGCGGTTGAAGTAGAGGGCCGGGTGGTCCACCTCCACGTCGAGAGGGACCGGCCGCGGCCGGACGGCACGCTCGACGACGTGGGTGGAGGGCTCTTCGGTGGCCTGCATGGCGTAGGGGCGCTGGGTCGAGGGGACCGGAGCGGACGAGAGCGGAACATAGGGACGGATCGCCCGAAGGTGTGCGACGGTTCTGTCACAAAACGACGGTCAGGAGGAGCTCTGCGACCCAAGAGTGGCGCACGACGGCGTTCGCGCGCATGATCCCTATCCACCGCAGCATCCCGCGGCTGCGACGTCCCCCCAGAAGGAGTGCCCCATCGTGAACACCATCGTCATCACAGGGTGCAGCACCGGCTTCGGCCGCGACGCCGCCCGGCGCTTCGCGGAAGCAGGACACCGGGTCTTCGCCACGATGCGCAACGTCGAGGGATCGAACGCCGGTGCCGCCGGCGAGTTGCGCTACCTGGCAGAGGAGAGCGACTGGGCACTCGAGGTCGTGGAGCTGGACGTCACCGACGACGCTTCGGTGCGAGCCGCGGCGGAGAAGGTCCTCAGTGGGGCCGGAGCGCCGGACGTGGTCATCAACAACGCCGGCGTCATGTTCGTCGGGCTCACCGAGGCCTACACCCCCGAAGAGGTCCACTGGCAACTCGACGTGAACGTGGTGGGGGTGCACCGGGTACTCCGGGCGTTCCTCCCCGGAATGCGCGCCCGCGGGAGCGGGCTGGTCATCAACGTGAGCTCGGTGGCCGGGCGGATCGCGACGCCCTTCAGCGCCGTCTACAACGCCAGCAAGTGGGCGCTGGAAGGCTACTCGCTGGGGCTGCGGCGTGAGATCGCCCAGACCGGCGTGGACGTGGTGGTGGTGGAGCCCGGGCCCTTCGGCACGGAGCTCTTTCCCCAGGCGCCGGCGCCGGAAGACGCCGAAGGGCGGGCCGACACCTACCCGGAGTCGGTGGACCAGGCCTACGAGGGTCTCATGGAGGCCTTCGACGGCATGTTCTCGGATCCCGACGTGCCCACCGACCCCGGACTGGTGGTGGACCGATACGTGGAGCTGGTGGAGATGGAGCCCGGGACGCGGCCCTTCCGCTCCGTGGTGGGGCTGGACTTCGGCGTCGCCGCCCGAAACGCCGACGACGAGAAGCACGACCCGCCCCTCCTGGAAGCCTTCGGGATGACCGAGTTCACCACCCTCCGGACGTGACGGCCGTCTATTGCGTCCACCCCCTTCGTTCCGCCGTGCGCTCCAGCATCCGGTAGAGCGTCGGCAGCACCAGGAGGGTCAGCACGGTGGAGGTCACGATCCCGCCGATGACCACCGTGGCCAGAGGCCGCTGCAGCTCGGCTCCCGGCGAGTGGGAGAGGGCCATGGGGACGAATCCAAAGCTCGCGGCCAGGGCGGTCATGAGGACCGGGCGCAACCGGGTCGCCGCCCCGGATAGGACCGCCTCGTCCAGCGGACGTCCCTCGCCCCGGAGCTGATTCACGTAGCTGATCATGACGACGCCGTTGAGGACCGCGATGCCGAAGACGGCGATGAAGCCGATGATGGCCGAGGTGCTCAGGTTGAGCCCGGCCAGCCAGAGCGACCCGATGCCTCCCACGAGGGCGAAGGGCACGTTCAGCAGGATGAGGGCGGAGTGGCGGACCGTACCGAAGGTGCCGAAGAGGAGGAGGAAGATCAGAACGATGGACACCGGGACCAGGATCGAGAGGCGGCTCACCGCCGTCTGCTGGTTCCGGTACTGGCCGCCCCACTCGAAGGCGTAGCCCTCCGGTAGCTGGATCTCCCGGTCCAGCGCCAGGGAGGCTTCCTCCACGAAGCTCCCCACGTCCCGACCCCGGATGTTGGCCCCCACCACCACCATGCGTTGTCCGCCTTCGTGGGCGAAGGCCTCCGGGCTCTCCCGCCGGCTCACCGTGGCCACGGCATCCAACGGGAGGAGCGCCGAACCCACCGCCACGGGCAGCCGGCCCAGAAGCTCCGGGTCCACGGAGTTCCCGTCGGGGAGGCGCACCACCACGTCGATGCGGCGGGGACCATCAACCACCCGGGTGGCCACCGATGCCCCCAGCGCCGACTCCACCTGGTGCCCCACCGAGGAGGCGGAAAGGCCGAATCGGGAGAGCGCCTCCCGATCCAGCGCCACCCGGAGCTCGCTGACGCGGGCCGTGGCGCTCAGCCGCACGTCCGCCGCCCCCGGTACCCGGCCAAGGAGACGTTCGACCCGGGCCGCCAGCTCGGCGAGTCGCTCCACGTCGCTCCCGAAGATCTTCACCCCCACCTCGGTGGTGATCCCCGTCTCGGCCTCGTCCAGACGCATCTGGATGGGCTGGGTGAAGGCGTAGTCGATCCCCGGCACCTCCCGGAGCGCCGAGTCCATGGCCGCCAGGAGGGCGTCCTTTCCTCCGTCGCGCCACTCCGTCCGGGGTTGGAGGATGACGTAGGTATCCGACTCGTAGGTGCCCATGGCCTCGGTGGCCAGGTCGGGGCGGCCCAGCTTCGAGACCACCTGTCGGACCTCCGGGAGCCCCAGGAGCGCGGCCTCCAGCGTTCCGGAGAACTCGGTGCCCTCCTCCAACGCCGTGGAGGGCGGTCGGAGGGTCTGGACGAGCACGCTCCCTTCGTCCAGGCGAGGCATGAACTCGGTCCCGAGGTGGGTCCCACTCCACACCGCGCCACCGACGAGGATCACCGCCGCCGCCAGGACCGGCGCGGGTCGCAGGAGGGTCTGCCCGAGGAACCGGCGGTAGCGATCCCGGAAGGCGTCGAAGCGGGGCGTTTCCGGCTCATGCGCCCCCACGAGAAAGGTGCGGGCGGCCGCCGGCACGAAGGTGAGGGCCAGGACCAGCGAGCCCAGAACCGCCGCAGTCACGGTGAACGCCATGGGAACGAACATCTTCCGCTCGGTGCCCTGGAGGGCGAAGATCGGCAGGTAGACCGCGATGATGATGATGACGGCGAAGACGACGGGCCGCCCGACCTCCGTGGCGGCTCCCTTCATCCGTGCCACGGCGTCCTCGCCGCCTTCCCCGCGGGAGCGGCGCATGATGTTCTCCACCATCACGACCGAGGCGTCCACCAGAAGCCCGAAGTCCAGGGCCCCCAGACTCATGAGGTTGGCGGAGAAGCCGAAGAGCCGCATGGAGACGAAGGCCCAGAGCATGGACAGGGGGATCACCGCGGCCACGATGATGCTGGCGGCGATGTTCCGGAGGAAGGCCCAGAGAAGGAGGACGACCAGCGTCCCGCCCAGGAGGAGGTTCTTCTCGATGGTGTGGGTGGTCTGCTCCACCAGGTTGGCCTGGTTGTAGAACGGGACCATCTCCACGCCCCCGGGGAGCGTTTCCCGGATCTGCTCCACCCGCTCGGTCACGGCCTCGATGACGTCCTGGGCGTTCGCCCCCTTCCGCATGATGACCATCCCGGCCACCACCTCCCCCCGGCCGTCGGCGGTGACGGCACCCTGCCGCGGGAGGGCCCCCCGGCGGACGGCGGCGATCTCCCGGAGAAGGAGCGGAACGCCGTCGCGAGAAGCCACCGGGATCCGCCCCAGGTCCTCCAGTCCTCCGATCCGCCCCTCGCCCCGGACGGTATGGCGTTCGCTCCGGGCCTCGGTGTACGTGCCGCCGAAGTTGGTGTTGTTGGCGGCGACGGCTTCCTCCAGGTCGGCCAGGGTGAGCCCGGCCCGAGCCAGCTCGTCGGGCTCGGTCACCACGTGGTACTGCTCGATGAACCCACCCCAGGAGTTCACCTCTGCGACCCCGGCCACGGTCCGGAGGCGTGGCGCGATGGTGTATTCCTGAAGCGTCTTGAGGGACATGAGGTCCCACTCCTCGGCGTCCGAGCGGAGGATGTACTGGTAGACCTCCCCCATGGCCGTGGCGATGGGGCCGAGCTGAGCCGACACACCGGTGGGCAGGCCGGCGGACACCCCGTTGAGCCGTTCCGAAACCACCTGCCGGGCGAAGTAGGGATCCACGCCTTCTTCGAAGATGACCTGGACCATGGAGAGCCCGAACTTCGTCGTGGAGCGGACCGAGCGGGTCCGGGGCAGCCCGAGGAGCGACCGCTCGATGGGGAAGGTCACGAGCTGCTCCACGTCCTCGGGTGCCATTCCCGGGGCCTCCGCGATGACGGAGACGGAGTTGGCGGTGAGGTCGGGGAAGGCTTCGAAGGGAAGGGTGGCGAAGGCCCATCCACCCGCCGCGATGAGCGTGGCGACCCCACCGGCGACGCAGAGACGCTGCAGGAGGGAGAACCGAATCAGGCGCTCGATCATCCTTCCTCTCCGGACGCGCGGGCCTGATCCAGCGCCGCCTTCAGCACGTAGGCTCCCTCCACCACCACCTCGGCGCCGTCTTCGATGCCCTGGACCACCAGCCTGTCCGGAGCGGAGACGCGGGTCTGGACCTCCACGGGACGGTAGCGCCCTTCCGCCTCGACCACGAAGACCACCTCCTGACCCTCCACCGTCTGGACCGACGCCATGGGGAGCTCCACACCGCGTACCGCCGTTCCCTCCATCAGGCCCACCGTGACGAACATCCCGCTCCGAACCCCCTGGGGAATCCGCGCCAGCTCCACCCGCACGGACACCGTGCGCGTGTTCGGATCCACCCCACGCCCCACCGAGATCAGGCGTCCGGATACCACCGTGTCCGGTAGCACCCGGAAGCGGACGCGAGCCTCCGCGCCGGGCTCCAGGTGGACGGCGTCGGATTCGGGGACGTAGGCCGTGGCCCACAGCGTCGCATCGGGCCCCACCTGGAAGAGCGGCGTCCCCGGCGTGACGGCCTGCGAGACCCTTGCCATGGACGCCAGGACCACCCCCTCGCGGGGCGCCCGGACGGTCACCTCACCCTCCGGAGACGGGTCCAGGTGCGCCACCATCTCGGCGGCCCGCTCCTGCTCGGCGCCTGCCGCCGACGCCTCCGCCCTGCGTCGCTCGACCTCCTCCCGGGAGACGGCGCCCGCGTCCAGCAGTCGAAGGGATCGCTCCAGGCTCGCTTCGACGTAGTCTAGGCGGGCCTCGGCCGACGTGAGGTCGCGAAGCGCCTCCGTGAGCTCGTGGGAGTGGATGCGCGCCAGCTCCTGGCCGAGGCGAACCCGGTCTCCCTCCACCACCATCACCCGCTCCACCCGGCCCTCCACGATGGACCCGCCCTCCGCCACGCCGGTGTCGGGCGGCGCCAGGGTGGCGGGGAAGGACGCCGTCGGGTGGACGTCCGTATTGCGGACTTCCAGGGTCCGTATGTCCGCGTTGGCTTGTTGGGCCTCATCGAAGCCGACCGTCGCCTCGTCCGGGGACTCCGACGGCGGGGCCGGCTCGTCGGCGGAGCAGCCCGCGAGGAGAAGGGCGAGGATGGCGATGCGGTAGGGTCTCGGCATGCTCAGTTTTCCAGGGCCAGGGGGTCGCAGAAGAGGTCGGGAGCGGGTTCTCCGCCGGAGAGGCGCAGAAGAAGGGCGCGCTGCGTCCGCCAGGCGGCACGCCAACGCTCCCGGGAGGCGAGGGCTTCGAAGCGGGCACGGCGTCCGTCCAGGAGCTCGACCAGGGTGCCCTCGCCCAGCTCGTATCGGGCCTCGGTGGCCTCCACCACCCGGTCGAGATCCTCCACCCAGCCGGCGCGGAACCCGGCGCCCGCCTCGTCCAGGGCGTCCAGGGCGCGGGCGGCGGCCGAACGTCGCGCCTCCACGGCCTCCACCGCGGCGCGGAGGTCGGCCTGGGCGGCGGCAACCTCCGCCGAGGCGGCCTCCGTGACTCCACCTCGGCGGTTGAAGAGGGGGAGCTGAAGGCCCAGCCCCACGTACAGCGCTTCGGTCCCCGCGGCTCGGCGGAATCCCACCGAGGGCTGCAGGTCCGGGATGCGCGACGCCCGAGCCAGGTCGAGTCCCGCGCGTGCCGCCTCCTCCCGGGCCCGGGCAGCGTCCACCTCCGGGGGGAGGGAAGGCTCGGGCCCTCGGGTCGGACCGCAGCTTCCGGCAGCCACCCGGACCAGCGTCGTCGGGCCGTACCCGAGGATCCGGGCCAACTCGGCGGACGCGACGGCCTCCGCTCCTCGGGCTTCCGCCAGCCTCGCCTCCGCCAGGGTGGCGGCGAGGCGGATCCGCGCGGCCTCCCCCTCGCTGGATCGTCCCTCGGCGGCCTGGGCCGACTGGGCGTCGGCGAGGATGCGGAGGGTGCTGGCCTCCTCGGCAGCGAGCACCGCCAGCCGGCGATCCCGCTCGGCCGAAGCGGAGGCGCCCACGGCCTCCACCACCACATCGCCCCGTACCCACCCGGCGTCGGCGGAGGCGGCCCGTGCCCGGGCGTCCGCCTGACGGATCCCGGCGCCGCGATCTCCGCCGAGGGGAAGCTCCAGCCCGAGCAACGCCTGGCCTTCCAGACCGTCGGGAGCCGGCAGGCCCGTGATGGCCTCGGCCGCCCCTACGTTCTCCACCGCGAAGGAGAGCACGGGATTCGTCCAGGCGCGGGCCTGGACCGCCCGGGCGGAGTCGGCCCGGAGGCGGTGTCCGGCGGCCTCGACGCGGGGCGAGGCCGCGGGAAGCCGGCGCAGGGCTTCGGCGGACGACAGCTCGACCGTATCCGCTGGCTGGAAGAGAAGAAGAGCAAGGGTCAGGGTGCCGAGCATGGAGAGGACCGAGTTGGAGGGAACCGCTGGAGGGAACCGGAGGCGGGGCGGCGCTCGAGGCTCAATGGCCGTCGCGCTCCGGCCGCTCCACGACCGCTTCGCCGGGAACACCCGACGCCGAAGAGACAGAGTAGGCTGCCCCCGCATTGTGGGAATAGACCAGCTCGCCACCCG
>CAKZOQ010000075.1 GCA_937136445.1 uncultured Gemmatimonadota bacterium | reverse complement strand
GACTCCATCTTCGCCATGAACCGCATCGTCGCGGCCATCAAGGCGAAGTCGAAGAACTACCAGGTCCGCCTGGGCGGGGTCGTGGCCAACCGGAGCGCCGACACGGACCAGATCGACCGGTTCAACGACCGGGTCGGGCTGGAGACCATGGAGGTCTTCCCGGACCTGGACGCCATCCGCCGGAGCCGACTCTCCAAGTGCACCATGTTCGAGATGGAGGACACCCCGGAGGTGAAGGCGGTGCAGGAGCGCTACTCCCGCCTGGGCAAGATGCTCGTGGACGGCGTGGAGGGACTCTCCCCCGAGCCGCTGGGCGACACGGAGATCTTCAACCTCCTGGGATACAACTAGCCATGGGTCCGGTGCGCCCCGCCACGCTGCCCTCCGACGGCTGGTCGCGAACCCGCGACTGGATCGGGGAGCATTTCGACGGCCGCTCGCGGTCCTGGCGGGAGCTCACCTCCGACGAGCCGCTGGGCCGCATTCGCAGCACCGTGCGAGCCGGGCGACGGCGCATGCAGGAGACGATCCTCTCCTGGCTCGACGCGGAGGGGCGGGACGAGACGGTCTTGGACGCCGGGTGTGGTCCGGGTCCCCTCACCCTGGCGCTGGCCCGGCGGGGGTACCAGGTGGTGGGGGCGGACATCTCGGCAGAGCTGGTGGCGGTGGCCCGGGAGCGGGCGGTCGCCGCCGGACTGGAGGACCGGATCCGGCTGGCCGTGGAGGACATGCTCGCCGTCCCCGGCGCGCCCTTCGACCACGTGGTGGCCATGGACTCCTTTCTCCACTACACCCCGGAGCAGCTTCCGGCGGCGCTGGAGCGGATGGGCACCCAGGCCCGGCGCACCTTCGTCTTCACGTACGCGCCACGCACCCCCTTCCTGGCGGTGATGCACGCCGTCGGCACCCTCCTCCCGGCGCGGAACCGTTCGCCCCACATCACCCCGCTGCCCCGCGCCCGGCTCCAGGAAGGCCTGGACCGGCTGGCGACCCAGGGATGGCGGACCGGCCGGACCTACCGCGTCTCGTCGGGCTTCTACATCAGTCAGGCCCAGGAGATGGTGCGCGACCCGGACCGTGCACCGGAGGCGGTGGGATGACCTTCTGGCGCGGCACCGTCGACTCCCTCACCAGCGTGGGCACCCGGTGGCTCCCCTTCGCCGACGCCGCCACGAAGGAGCTGCCCCTGGGGCGCCTCCTTCGGCTGGGCCTCTTCCAGGCCACCGTGGGCATGGCCATGGCGCTCCTGGCCGGGACGGTGAATCGCGTCATGATCGTGGAGCTCACCGTCGCCGCGGGCATCGTGGGCGTCATGCTCATGCTTCCCATGGTCTCGGCGCCCCTGCGAGCCCTGATAGGCCACCGCTCCGACCAGCTCCACTCCGCCTTCGGATGGCGCCGGGTGCCCTTCCTCTGGTTCGGCACCCTCCTCCAGTTCGGCGGACTGGCCATCCTTCCCTTCGGCATCCTCCTGCTGAGCGAAGCCACCACCCCCGGCCTCCAGTTCGCCGCCACCACGGGCTCGGCACTCGCGTTCCTGTTGGTGGGGCTCGGAGCCCATACGGTGCAGACCGCCGGTCTGGCGTTGGCCTCGGACCTCTCGACGCCGGAGCAGAAGGGTCGTGTGGTGGCCTTCCTCTACCTCATGCTCCTGGCGGGCACGCTGGTGAGCGCCCTCGTCTTCGGCTTCCTGCTGCAGGACTACAACCACGTTCTCCTCATCAAGGTCATCCAGGGCTCGGCGGTGGTCACCGTCGTGCTCAACGGGATCGCCCTCTGGAAGCAGGAGCCCCGGGACGCCCGGCGCGCCGCCGAAGGACCCGCCGAGCACCGGCCCTTCGCCGAGGCGTGGCGCGACTTCGTGAGTGGAGGGCGGGCTTCTCGCCTCCTGGTGGCGGTGGGGCTGGGCTCCGCCGGCTTCGGGATGCAGGACGTCCTCCTGGAACCCTACGGGGGCGAGATCATGGCCATGGCCGTGGGCGATACCTCGCTTCTCACCGCCGTGGCTGCGTCGGGGGCCATCGTGGCCTTCGCCATCAGTGCCCGGGCCCTTTCGAGGGGCTTCGACGCCGTCCGACTGGCGGGCATCGGCTGCCTCATCGGGGTCGCCGCCTTCGTCGCCATCATCTTCGCCGCCCCCCTGAACTCGGTGCCGCTCCTCATGACGGGCGGCACGCTCATCGGCTTCGGCGGCGGGTTCTTCACGGTGGGAACGCTCATCGAGGCCATGCGCCTGGACGAGTCCGAACACAACGGGTTGGCCGTGGGGGCCTGGGGCGCTGTGTACGCCTCGGCCGCCGGGCTCGCCCTGGCCGGAGGAGCCCTCCTCCGTGACCTGGTCCTGCAGGCCGGAGAAGCCGGCCTCCTGGGCCCCGCCCTGGTGGGCGCCGAAGCAGGCTACAGCATCGTCTATCACCTGGAGATCGCCGCACTCTTCCTGGCGCTGGTGGCCCTCGGGCCGCTGGCGAGCGCCACCTGGTCCGCGAAGGCCGGTGGCTTCTCGGGACGTTTCGGTCTCTCCGAACTGCCGGGCTGACGACGCCCGAAAAGGAGGCAACGTGGAATCCAACTACATCGACTTCGCGACCATCTGCATCTACCTGTTCTGGTTCTTCTTCGCAGGGTTGATCATCTACCTGCGTCGCGAGGACAAGCGGGAGGGCTACCCGCTGGAGTCCGACCGCAGGGGCGTGACCGTGCAGGGCTTCCCGGCCATGCCGGAGCCCCGGGAGCCCCGCGCACCCCACCCGGCGCTCGTCGGCGTGGAGCCGGTGGCTCGCGCCGAGCCCACCGCGGGAGCGGCCACCATGTCGGACACCGAGATCGGTGGCCCTGCCACCGACGACCATGACGACTCGCACGGACTCACGGAGGAAGACCGATGAGCGACGACATCCAGGCGGACGCCGGGCACCCCGGTGCGTCCTACTCCCCCACCGGCAACCCCATGAAGGACGGCGTCGGAGCCGCGTCCTGGGCCAAGGACCGCGCCGACCGGTGCGACCTGACCCTGGCCGGGGCTCCGCGCATCCAGCCCATGAGCGTGCTGGGCGACAGCTACCACGTCCACCCCAGCGACCCGGATCCCCGCGGGATGCACGTGGTGGACGCCCATGGCGTGGACGTGGGTGTGGTGAGCGACATCTGGGTGGATCAGGCGGAGCCTCAGATCCGCTACCTCACCGTGACCCTCGCCGGGGGAGGCACCGCACTCCTGCCCATGGGCTTCGCCAAGGTCCACAAGACGCATGGGCATCTCAAAGTGGAGGCCCTCCTGGCCGCCCACTTCTCCGAGGTACCCATGCCCAAGGCTCCGGACCGCATCACCCTCCTGGAGGAGGACAAGGTCGTAGCCTACTATGCCGGCGGCTACCGGTACGCCGAGCCGTCCCGCCTGGAGCCCTTCTTCTAGGTCGGGCGGCGTGACCCCACCGATCGAGGCGGCTCCGGAAGGTCCGGAGTCCCGCCTGCGGTCGAGGCAACAGGACGCATCCAAGAGACTGACATGAGCGATCGACACGACATCATCCCGGGTGTGGAGAAGCCCCTTCCCCGGGGCGAAAAACTGCTGTGGACGGGCAAGCCCCAGGTGGGGCTACAGCTCCGCCACAGCCTCTTCCTGCGACTGGCCGGACTCTGGTTGGCCCTGGCCGCTGTCCTCCCCTTCCTCCAGCCGTCCGGCGACGGAGGGCCCGCCCTGGCCCATCTGGCCTGGGTCGGGGTCACCGCCGCCGTCGTCCTGGCCCTCGCCTCCGGCTTCGCGTGGATGGTGCACCGCACCACCACCTACGCCATCACCGACCGGAGGGTGGTCCTGGCCCATGGCATCGCCCTGCCCTCGGTCCTGAACATCCCGCTGGAGCGCCTCGCCGGCGCCTCAAGCAAGGTGAACCCGGACGGCAGCGGCGACATCAGCCTCCCGCTCAACGACGGGGAGGAGCGGGTCGGCTACGCCCTGCTCTGGCCGCACGCCCGACCCTGGAAGGTCGGCCGGCCCGAGCCGAGCCTGCGCTGGCTCGCCGATGTGGAGGAGGCCTCCGCCGTCCTCACCGGTGCCGCCGTCGCCGTCGGGGACTTCGAGGAGATGGACGACGACTCCACGATGGACCGGGGCGAGGGGCGCCACCATGAACGGACGGGCCTGGCGGAGAGCGCCGCATGAGCCTGATCCACATCGAGCACGAGCCCGGCTCGGACGTGAAGGTCCCGGGGTGGGCGCTGGCCAGCATGGCCGGACTCATCGTGGCGACCCTGGCCATGGCGTGGGTCGCCGTCCTCACCAACACCGGCTTCCAGGGGACCCCGGACCCCACCTCCCAGGTGGCCCGGTCCCTGGACATCGCCTTCCACGCCGGCACCTCCGGCGAGCTGGAGGTGGTGGCCGCACGCGACGGCTCCGCCATCAAGTCGCTGGAGGCGGGCGAAGGTGGGTTCCTGCGAGGCGTCCTGCGACCGCTGGAGCGGGAACGCATGCGGATGGGCGCCCCGAACACGGCTCCCTACCGGCTGATCGAGCGCCGCGACGGGACGCTCATGCTCCTGGATCCCACCACCGGTCTGGACGTCGATCTGGCGGCCTTCGGGAAGACCAGCGTGGCCGTCTTCGCCGAGCTCCTGCCGGCCAGTTCCTAGCCCTCGACACAGGCTGGGGCCCTCGCGCCGGACCTCCCTGTCCAGCTCCCTGGACACCCCGGTCGTACCGCCCCCTTGCCAGCGCTCCTCGGCCACGGCACCGTAGGGGTCGGATGTCTCGTGCCACCCTTCCGGTCCTTCAGGAGACGCCCATGATCTGGGTTCTCGTCGCGCTCGCAGCCGTCGTGCTGTGGGCCCTCATGTCCTTCTACCGGCGGAGCTCGGTGGAAGTCCCCTGCACCCTCGATCTCGAGCGCACCCACGAGCACTTCCACGCCCATGTGGAGTTGGACGGCGTCTTCGTGAATCCCGGGGACGGCGTCCAGGTCTTCGAGGCGCCCACCACGTTGGAGTACGGCGAGGTGAAGACGATGAAATCCCGGGCGGTGGTGAAGAAGGCCGGATGGCTCCGCCGGAAGTGGACCCAGGTCGTCGGCGCCCTGGAGTTCTACGAGCTGTACGACGTCGGCTTCGAGTAATACGGGCACCCAGGAGATCCCCCGATGTATCCAGCCGCCAGCAAGCCCCCCGTCAACGAAACCACCAGCTCCGCGCTGGAGGACGCCGTCCTCAGCCCGCGGTTCTATACCACCGACTTCGAGGCACTGGAGGAGGTGGACGTCAGCGCCGTGCGCGAGGAGTGGGACGCCCTCCTCGACGAGTTCGAAGGGGACCCCAACAAGCACCACTTCCGCCGCAGCGACGAGTTCGATCAGGACTGGTCGCACATCCCGGACAAGGACCAGTTCGTGGACTTCCTGGTGAGCTCCCTCACCGCCGAGTTCAGCGGCTGCATCCTCTACTCCGAGATCCGGAAGCGGGTGGACAACCCGGACATCAGCCGGCTCTTCGGCTACATGAGCCGGGACGAGGGACGGCACGCCGGCTTCATCAACGGGGCGCTTCGGGACCTGGACGTGGGGGTGGACCTCAGCTTCCTGTCCAAGACCAAGAACTACACCTTCTTCCAGCCGAAATTCATCTACTACGCCACGTACCTGAGTGAGAAGATCGGGTACGCGCGTTACGTCACCATCTACCGCAGCATCGAGAAGGACCCCGACAACCTCCGGGTACACCCCATCTTCGACTGGTTCGAGGACTGGTGCAAAGACGAGTTCCGCCATGGCGAGGCCTTCGCCGCCCTCATGCGGAGCGACCCCAAGCTGACCAGCGGGCGCAACAAGCTCTGGATCCGGTTCTTCCTCCTGGCCGTCTTCGCGACGATGTATGTTCGCGATCACCTGCGGAAGGAGTTCTACGAGCACCTGGGGCTGGACGCCACGGAGTACGGATTCGAGGTCTTCCGGAAGACGCAGGCCATCAGCAGGCAGTGCTTTCCCGTCTCGCTGGACCTGGACCACCCCACCTTCAAGCGGCTCCTCGACAAGATGGTGGCCAACACCGAGAAGCTGGTGGAGCTGAAGAAGAAGGGTGGGCTCCTGGCCAAGATCCGGCGCGGAGGGCTCATGGCCAGCAACGCCTGGACCTTCGTTCGGCTCTATCTGCTGCCGGTGAAGAAGCACGATCTCCCGGCGGACTTCCGGATGGAGCCGGTGTACTAGGGAGGCTCGTTCCACCGAGGACTCGACGACGGGCCGCCCACCATCCGGTGCGCGGCCCGTTCGTCGTTCGGGAGCCTGCGGGAGGCGGGGCGCGCGCCCGGAACCGGAGCCCCCCGCCCCGGTAGTCCATAGCTGGCCCGCCACCGACTGGACGTATCCCCAACCCCGGATCCACATGCGCCACCTGATGTTCGCTCTCACCACACTCCTCCTGCTGGCCATCGCGCTCCCGCCCGCCGACCTCTCGGCGCAGCAGGACTTCCCCCTGGCCATCGACGTCCCCCTCCCTGCCGGCACCACCTACGATCCGGCCATCCCCACCCCCATGGAGGTTCTGGGGCACACCATCGGGGAGAAGCACACCATGCCCCACGAGGTGGTGCGCTACTTCGAGGCCGTCGCCGAGGCCAGTGACCGCGTCGTGCTGGACGAGCACGGACGGACCCACGAAGGACGACGGCTCATCCACGCCTACGTGAGCACCCCGGAGAAGCTGGAGCGCGCCGAGGACATCCGGCAGGAGAACCTGCGACTCTCGGAGGACCCGGGCAGCGTCACCGACGCCGAGCTCGCCGAGATGCCCACCGTGGGCTACCTGGGCTACAGCATCCACGGGAACGAGGCCACCGGCACCGAGGCCGCCATCCTCACACTGTACCACCTCGCCGCTGGGCAGGGCCCCGCCGTCGATGAGGTGTTGGAGAACACCTTCCTGATCATCAACCCGATGTTCAACCCGGACGGGCGCGACCGCTTCACCGACTGGGCGAACCGGAACCGGGGCCGCGTGGCCACCGGCGATCCCCAGAACCGCGAGCACGACGAGGCGTGGCCCGGTGGACGGACGAACCACTACTGGTTCGACCTGAACCGCGACTGGATGCCACTGGTGCACCCCGAGTCCCAGGGCCGGGTCGGGCTCTACCACGAGTGGCGTCCGCAGGTGCTCACCGACCATCACGAGATGGGCGGCGACGACACCTTCTTCTTCATGCCGGGGATCCCCAGCCGGACCAACCCCGAGACCATGCCCATCAACCAGGAGCTCACCGAGCGCATCGGGGAGTACCACGCCGCGAACCTGGACGAGATCGGCGCCCTCTACTTCAGCAAGGAGGGTTACGACGACTTCTACGTGGGCAAGGGAAGCACCTTCCCCGACGTGCAGGGCACCATCGGGATCCTTTTCGAGCAGGCCTCGAGCCGTGCGCTGGAGCGGGAGACCCGGAACGGTCTCCTCACCTACGCCTACGGGGTGCGGAACCACTTCCTGACCTCGCTCTCGACGATGCAGGCCCTGGTGGAGATGCGCGAGGATCTGCTGCGCTACCAGCGGGAGCACTACGCGACGTCGTCCGAGGCCGCCGCGGCCGAGTCCTCCAAGGGCTGGGTGGTGGCGACGGACGAGCGCCCGGTGCGAGCCGCGCTCCTGGGTCAGCTCCTCCGGAGCCACCGGGTGCAGCTCCACGAGCTCGCCGAGGACGTCACGGTGGACGGACGGACCTTTTCACCGGGCGCGGCCTGGGTGGTCCCGACGGATCAGCCTCAGGCGCGCTTCGTATCGGCCGTGATGGAGCGGGTGACGACCTTCACCGATTCGCTCTTCTACGACGTCTCCACCTGGACCCTTCCCCTTTCGTACAACGTGGCTCACGGGGTGCTGACCTCGGATCCGGGCGGCCTTCTGGGCGCCGAGATCGACGAGGTGTCGCTGCCGCAGGGTGAGCTCATCGGAGGGAACGCCCAGTATGCCTACCTCATGCCCTGGGGCACGTACTACAGCGCTCGGGCACTCCATCGAATACAGGCCGCCGGGATCCTGCCCCGGGTCCAGCGGGCGCCCTTCGGCTTGCCCATTGCCGGGCAGATGACCGAGTTCGACCGCGGGACCATCGTGATCCCGGTGGCCCAGCCCGACGTCGATGCCGCGACGGTGCACGCCGCCGTGCGCGAGGCCGTGGCCGAGGACCACGTGGACATCTACGCCGCCAACACCGGCTGGACCCCTCAGGGCAACGAGCTGGGTGGACGGACCGGTGTACCGCTTCCTCAGCCCACCGTCGCCATCCTCACCGGCGAGGGCACCAGCAACTACGACGCCGGCGAGGCCTGGCACCTCCTGAACGAGCGGATGGGCATCCCCACCACGCTTCTGGAGGCCGACGACGTGGCCGGCGCGGACCTGAGCCGGTACGACGTCCTCGTCCTGGCGGGCGGCGGCTACAACAACGTGCCCGCCGACAAGGTACGCGGCTGGGTGACCGACGGCGGGCGCCTCGTCGGGATGGAGAGCGGCGCCGACTGGATCGTGGAGACCGGCATGATCCCGCTGGAGGAGCGCACGCTGAATGTGGACTCCATCGTCTCCGGGACCGCCTACGAGGATCTGGGCGACGCCTACGGAGCCCAGGGGATCGGTGGGTCGATCTTCCACGCCGAGCTGGACCCGACGCACCCGCTGGCATTCGGAATCGGGAGCGACCTGCCCGTCTTCCGGGGCGACGAGACGCTCTACGACGTGCCGGACACGCCCGGTCTGACCGTGGCGCGCTACGCCGATGAGCCGCTCCTTTCGGGCTACATCTCCGAGGAGCGTCTGGCCATCATGCCCGGTGCGGTGGTAGCCGCGGCCGACGAAGTGGGCGACGGGGCCGTCATCGCCATCATGGACGATGCGGACTTCCG
>CAKZOQ010000074.1 GCA_937136445.1 uncultured Gemmatimonadota bacterium | reverse complement strand
CGGCATGGCGTCCGACGGGAGGGAGTTGAGCTCGCGGGCGTACTTGGCAGCCACCAGCACACCGAGGTACTTGCTGTCGGTGCCACGGGCGACGTCATCGGGGGTGAAAACCTTCATGGTGTCTCCTTCAGGGGAATCGTCGGGCGGGGACGGGCGTCGTCAGCCGTCCGGGTACTTCGCGTGGGAGAACTTCTCGCGGAGCAGGGTGTCGATCCGCTCCAGCATACCGTTCACCCGGCCCGGAAGATCCGGATACCGGCGAACCTTGTGTCGCTCGGCGCGGATGATGCCCTCCAGTCGGGTGAGGCATTCGTCCACGGTCTCGTTCACCACGACGTAGTCGAACTCGGGGACGGCGCGCAGCTCGTCCAGCGCTGAACGGAGGCGTCGAGCCACCTCCGGACCCGGCTCGGTGCCGCGCCCCGTGAGCCGGTCGAGGAGTGCCTCCACCGACGGAGGAAGGACGAAGACCAGAACGGCTTCCGGGACGGACTCCTGGATCTGCCGCGCACCCTGCACGTCGATGTCCAGCACCACGTGCAGACCGTCCTGGGACGCCTGCTCCAGGGTGCGGCGGAGGGTGCCGTAGAGCCGGCCATGGACCTCGGCCCACTCGGCCAGCTCGCCGCGCTCCACCATCGCCCGGAAATCGGGTTGGGGGACGAAGTGGTAGTCCACCCCGTCCACCTCGCCCTCTCGGGGGTCCCGGGTGGTGGCGGAGATGGAGAAGACGAGGCTCTCGAAGCGCTCCACCAGCGCGCGGGCCAGCGTGGTCTTGCCGGTACCGCTGGGTGCCGCCAGCACCACCGGAAAGGTCCGGACCGGCGGAAGGACGCTCATTCCACGTTCTCCACCTGCTCGCGCAGCCGCTCGACCTCTTCCTTGAGGGCCACGGCGGACTGGGCGATGGCGGCGTCGTTGGACTTGGACCCGATGGTGTTGGCCTCCCGGTGCATCTCCTGGACCAGGAAGCCCAGCCGCTTGCCCGCCGGCTCGGCATCGTCGCCGTCCAGCGTCTCGCGGAAGGCCTCGATGTGGGCGCGGAAGCGGACCAGCTCCTCGTTGATGTCCCACTTCTCGGCGAGGTAGGCGATCTCCCGGGCCAGCCGGTCCTCGTCCACCTCCACCTGGTCCGTGAGCTCGGCGACGGCCGTACGAAGCCGATCCCGCTCGGACTCCAAGCGGCCCGGGGCACGGTCGGCCACCGCATCCAGCTCGGACGACATGGCGTCGAGTCCCCGGACCATGTCCCGCTGAAGGCGACCGCCCTCGTCGCGGCGCATCCGGATCACGCGCTCCACCGCCTGCCCGGCCAGATCCCGAAGCGTGCCCTCTTCCAGCTCCAGTGCAGCAGGGTCCGGCTCGGGCTTCCGGAAGACGTCGGAGAACCGAGCGATCATCCCCAGGTCCACCACGCCGGGAAGGGCGAACTCGGCCTGGACGGCCTCGAGCGCGTTCTTGTAGGCCCGGGCCCGCTCCAGATCCACCGGCGCCGCAGATCCCTCCGCGGTGGTGCCGGGATCCAGGGAGAGGGAGACGTTGAGATGTCCCCGGGAGAGCCCGTGCTCCTTGAGCGCCGCCACCAACCCCTGCTCGTAGCGATCGAAGCCCGGCGGGGTGCGAACGGAGGTATTGAAGAAGCGGTGGTTCACCGACTTCACCTCGAGCCGGAGCCGCCCGACGGACGTCTCCACCTCAGCCTCTCCGTACCCTGTCATGCTCCGGATCATCAACGCATCCGCGGCTGGCCCCCGATCATTCGCTAGCCTGAAAAGCTAACGACCGCACCCCACCGAGCGAAGAGGACTCCTCGACGAACGCCCCGCGGAGCACCACGAAGCCCGCCGCGATGCGAGGGAGCGCCCCGCGCGACCAAGCGAGCCACCCGAACCAAGAAGACTCCTCGACGAACGCGCCGCGGAGCACCATGCAGCCCACTGCGATGCGAGGGAGCGCCCCGCGCGATCGAGCGAGCCCTCTGAACCATGCAGCCCGCCGCGATGCGAGGGCACCCGAGCGAGCCCCCCCATGGCGGACCATCCGACCTGAGCCGCGAGGCGCCTGCAGGGCCAGGCGGCGTGAGGAGAGCGTAGCACGCGCTACGCCGACGCAACGCCAACGCCGCCCTGCGGGATGCATCGCGGCTCAGGTCAGTTCCAGAGCGTCCATTGGATCCCA
>CAKZOQ010000073.1 GCA_937136445.1 uncultured Gemmatimonadota bacterium | reverse complement strand
CGAGCCCGGAGCCGGTCGAGGACTTCCGCGGGCGAGGCGCCCCCTTCGAGCCAGTCCAGCATGAGCTCCGCGTCCGCGTACGGAGCGCCGCCCATGGTGGCGATGGCGCCCACCCCGGCCCGGCCGTGGGCCGCGATGGGCGCCACCGCGAAGAAGCGGGAGGCCAGGGCCACACCCACCTCCCCGGTGGCCGGGTCGAAGCCGACGATGGACATGCTGCTCATCTCCGGCGCGCCCGCCCTCTGGGCCGCGAGTCCCCCCTCGAGGGACGGCAGCGCCGTCGCCAGGAGGAGCCCCGCAGCGAGGAGCGCCGCCCCCCGACGCCTCCGGTTCTTCATCACGGTCATCTCGTGCTCCTGGTGTTCGTGCACCCGCCGGCGCGTTAGCCCGCCTGCTCCCGGTCCTGTCGTCATTGGACCTGCAGGGGCGCCCGCCGCCGATGCCAGTCGGTAGCGGTCTGGTAGGCATGCCCGACCCGGAAGATCGACGACTCGTCGAAGGGCCGGGCGTAGAACTGGATGGCGATGGGGAGGGCCGGCGGGCCGCTCGAGAGGCCGCAGGGAATGGTCATGGCCGGAAGTCCGGCCATGTTCCCGATGAAGGTGTCCCCCGGCTCCGAGCTCGTACGTCATGGTACGTCCTCCGTTCGAGTCAGCCCGCCACCTCGGTGCCGGACCATGGGAAGCAGGTGGTGGACCCTTCGGATCTCCGTTCGGGAGCAGCAGAAGCCCACGGCACCGCGAGCCCCTCACTCAGAAGCCGAGGGGAATCCCGAAGATCCGGATGCCCGCGCCCCGGAAGCCGAGAGGATCGGGATCCGGATTGGGGTTCTGCCCCCCGTCGGACGACGTCCCTCCGAAGAGCTTCGTGCCCACCAGGACGGCGACGGCACCGATGCCTCCGACCACCAGGGCCGTCCTCCCCAGGTTCATCGTCTTCTGCTCCACCCGCTGGATCTGCCGGTGGTCGAACCCGAGGAGGAGCCGCGGGGTGGTCCTCCGGGTGCCCGCCTCCTGGAGGACGCCCCCGACCCCGATCACGAGGCTGTCGTTCTCGGCTCGGAGGATGTCTCCTTCGGCCATGACCACCCGCGGGAAGATCAGGTCCCCCACCTCCAACTCGCGAGGCTCGGAGAGGTGGGCTCGGACCAGCATCCCGTCCCGGACCTGGGAGACGGACTCCAGAGGGGTGTACTGGAAGCAGCCACCTACCAGGAAGACCAACGCCATCACGGCACCCCGTACGGCCCTGCCCTTCATGCGGGATTCTCCTGTTCGGGAACGGGCCAGCCGGTCAGACCCCGGGGACGCCATCCCCGGCGCGCCCTCAGGGGCTGTTCGGGATGTTCTGGTTCGTGAAGCGCTCGTTCTGGCTGATGGGGATGCACGAGGCCCGCTGCGGGACGGGCTCATTGACGATCTGCCCACCGTCGAGGAACGGATGATTCCAGCGGTGGAGGTCGCCGAGCCGCTTCCCTTCCAGATAAAGCCCCAGATAGCGTTCGCGATCCAGGAGGTCCCAGAGCGGGTCACCGGCCGTGAAGGTCGAGGCGGCCGTATCGGGGTAGTCGGCGGGATCGATCGTCGGGAGCGAGGGCCAGAGACTCCGCGCGTCGTTCATCATGGCGATGGCGGTGGTGACGTCCCCGCCCCGAAGTGCCGCCTCGGCTTCGATGAGCCGCATCTCCTTCCCACTCACCGCGGCGATGGGAGCGGCGCGGCTCGGGTACTTCTCCGAGCGGATGTGATCTGTGACCCCGTCGCTGGACTTGTCGCGGACGCAGGGCGGGTTCGCCGTGGCGATCTCCTCGGGGTCCGAGCAGTCCGTGTAGGGAGTGCGCGGGTCCGGAGGGTCGGAGGCGGCGGCGGGGGTGTTGAACATGGAGGGGCTCTGGCGCACGTGCGTCTCGTTGAAGAAGGGGTTCTCCTCCCGCTCCGTGTTGGAGGAGTACACCGCGTCCCAGCGGAAGTCCGTGGGGATCCCCTCCGCCGCCTCCACGGCGGCCGTCCAGTTGCCGAGACCCACATGGGCGGCTGCGATGATCCCCTGCATCGCCATGGCCAGATCGGTCCGCCCTGCCTGCTGGGCGTGGGGGATCCCGCGTCCCGCCCAGTCGATGGCCCGTTCGAACGCAACAGATACCGGTTCCGCCGGGCCCCCTTCGAAGGAGACCTCGCACCAGTTCTCACCCAGGCTGAGGTTGCTCGCGGCAGCGAAGGCGTGCGCACGAGCCGTCAGGGGGTTCCCCTGGAAGTCCGCCCCGAGAACCTCCTCCATGCGCCGGATCCCGTCTTCCGCATTGAAGCGGGCGCGGTGCGCGTCCTCCCACTCCCCGTTCACATCCTCGATGAGGACGAGGCCCCGGCCGAAATTGGCCGCCACGATCCCGCTCACCGAGCCGGCGAGCTCGTCGGAGATGTAGGCCCCGCTGAGGGCGACCTCCGACCGGAATACCGAGTAGTCCGCCGACATCCCGGTCACGAGCGTCGTCATGGCGTCCGTGCGGTTCAGGTCGTCGTCCAGGATCCGCCCCGGGTTCGTCACCTCGAAGACGTCCTCGCACCCCCATTGGGTCAGGCAGACGGTCACGAGCGCTCCCCCCGCAACGAGGTGCCTCCAGCCGCGAGCCTTCCCCGTTCCACCGTTCGTGATTGTCATGTCCGTCTTCCTTGCCTGGATTGCTCGGAGCCCGGCCTCGCCACTCCGAGGGCTTGGGGGAAACTCAGTAGGTCATCGAGACGCTGAGGGTGAATCGCCGCGGGATCGGGATCTGGTAGTAGGACGCCTTCCCGATCATCGGACCCCGGCCACCATCCTCGACGCTCTCCGGATCCAGCCCCGGGTAGTCGGTCCAGAGATGGAGGTTCTGGCCTCCCACGCTGACCCGACCGGATTGGATTCCCAGCGGGAGCCACTGCTGGGGAAGCCGATAGGTGAGCGACAGCGTCCTCCACCGAATGAAGTCCGCGTCGTAGATCGGGTCGTGGAAGCCGATGCCCTGGGGGTCGCAGACCACCCTCTCCTGGACCGTGAGGTCACTCGTGTTGCCCGACTGGATCTGGGGCAGCACCCCGAGACAGGAGGGCCAGACCCCACGCCGGATGCTCTGCCAGAGTGTCCCAGCGAACATCTTGTGGCCGCCCTGGCCCTCGAAGAGCGTGGAGATGGTGAGGTCCTGGTAGAGGGTCAGCGAGGTGCCGAAGCTGAACGTCCGGGTCGGCTCGGAGGGTCCGATGACCTCCTCCTCGCGGATCGGGTCCACACCCACCGCGTTGGGGTTCTGCAGGCGGTCCCCGATGTACACGGGTACCGGCTGCCCCTCCCGCGCGAACAGGGGCCAGGGGCCGAAGTTGATCTCCAGTCCGTCCAGGTCCACGGCCTCGCTCTGGTTCCACGAGAACTGACCGTTGAGGGACCAGCTGATGTCGCGGCTCCGGATGACGCTGAAGGTGCTGGAGATTTCCGCGCCCCGCGCATCGATCCGGCCCGCGTTCACCACCTGCTCGTCCACGAAGCCCCCGGAGGGTGTCGGGGGCAGGGAGAGGAGGGCGTCCTCGGTCGTCTGGTCCCAGAGGGACACGTCGAGGGAGAGCCGATCGTCCAGCATCGAGGCCTCGAAGCCCACCTCCAGCTCGGTGCTCCGCTCCGGACCCAGATCGGGCGACCCGACATTCCCAGGGGTCACACCGGGCTGGCCGTTGTCGCCGACGACGGAGTTGTAGGTACGGAGGGCGTCGAAGGCGCCGGGCGCGCGGCCCGACTGCCCCCAGGCGGCGCGGAGCTTCATGCTCCCCCACCAGGCGGGCCAGAAGTCGTAGTCCGACACCAGGAAGGACCCCGAGATCTTGGGGTACGCCTGCGTCCCGAAGTCCTCACCGAACCGGGAGTTCCCGTCGATGCGGAGACCCGCGGTGACGAAGAACTGGTCGTTGATTCCCACCTGCTGCTGGATGAACCCGCCTCCCTCCACCGTCCGGATGCGGGACTCCTCCACGTTCCGGCGGGCACCCGAGTCCAGAACCTTCTTGCCCGGACCCGCGAAATCCTGGCCGACGCCCGTGATCTGGACCACCTCCTCCGTGAAGAGCTGGCCACCCCAGGAAAGAGTCGAGGTCAGCCGGCTGCCCACGTCCGCGTTCCAGGACCCCCCGTAGTCGAAGGTCAGGGTGCGGTTCTGCCAGATGTTGTTCATCCGGAGACCCAAGGTCCGGGCGTAGAAGCCGAAGGGCCATTCCTGGGTGTACTCGCTCTGGAAGTAGTCGATGCCCGCCTTGAACCTCTGGGAGAGGCCGGGCATGGGCTGCCAGTTGAGGTTGATGCCCGAAATGAGGTGCTGGATGCTCTGCAGGTTGTCGGCCTCGAGCGTCAGTAGGTTCCTGTTCTCGGGAACGTAGCCCCCGCCGGCCCGGAAGACGTTGAGCGTGAAGCCCTCGGAGTTGTTCCCGTCCGGCAGCCAGGTGATGTCACGGGTGCCGTAGCTGGAGTTGAAGTCGATGTTGAGCGTGGACGACGGCGCGAAGGAGACGTTGCCGCGGATGCCCCACTTCTCGAGGCCCTGGGGAGCGATGACACCCTGCTCGTTGGCGAGATTGCCCGAGACACGATAGCGAATGTCCTCCATCCCACCACGCACCGAGAGGTTGTAGTCCTGCGTGTGCCCGAGCCGGATGTAGTCACCGTCGGAAGGGCAGTCCGGCGCGAACCAGATCGAGCCGATGGGATCGTCCGCCAGATTGCAGGCGTGCAGCCCCATCCCCGCAGGGTTGACGGATCGGTCGTTCGGGCCGGTCCAGGGAAGCTGGTTCAGCCCCTGCGTCGTCGTGAGGCTCCAGGTGGCTGCGCCCGGGGTGCCCGTCTTGGTGAAGATCTGGATGACGCCCGAAGAGGCTTCGGTGCCGTACAACGTGGTCGCCGCCGGGCCGCGGATGACCTCGATACGATCGATATCCTGCGGGTTGATCTCGTCGAGGACCGAGACGTTGGCGTTGATCTGGGAGAAGCCGATGGAGCCCTGGTCGGGATCGGTCTGGGGCGTGGACTTGGAGAGGCGGACACCGTCCACGTAGATCAGCGGCGTGTTGCCTGTGGCTCCGCCCGCGATGGTGTTGTTGCCCCGGATCCGGATGCTCGCCCCCGCACCCACCATGCCGTTGTTGGCCGTGATCGTGACGCCGCTCGTGCGTCCCTGGAGAACCTCCTCCACGGTCTCGACGGGCTCGTTCTCGATGTCGGCGGCCTGGATCTGCGCAATGGAGTTCCCTACCTCGCGCCTCCGGGCCTGCCCGGCGGTGCCGGTGACCACCACCCCCTCGAGGTCGATGGCCTGCTGCGTCATCGCGAAGTCGACCTGGGCAGTCCCGTCGGCCGTGACCGTGACCTCCTGGGTCCGCGTCTGATACCCCACCAACTGGGCCTGCACCGTGTGCTGGCCCGCCGGGACGTTGACGATCAGGTACCGGCCTGAAGCGCTCGTGAGGGACCCCAGCCCGGTTTCCGAGATGCTGACCTGGACCGAGCCCATCGGCTCGCCCGTATCCTGGCGGACGATCTCACCCGTCACGGTCCCCGTCTGCTGCGCGGACAAGGCCGTCGAACCCGCGAGGAGGAGGGCCATCACGGCGGCGAACGCCGACGGTGGAGCGAATCCGCGAAGAGAATCCGACGGCGGGACCCAACCCATGCTGGCCTCCGTTGGCGCAAGAGAACGGGTGGAAATGGTGACGCTCAGGGCGGGTATCTAATAGGCTGCGCTCTCTAAGTATGCAAGTAGGTATGCAACATGCCGCGCCGCCGGACGCGTTCGAGAGATGCCCCCAGGTGCGCCCTTCGCTACGTGCGGTTCATCCGGCCGACAGGAGATCGAAGCCGGCCGCTTCCAGCGCGTCGAGGTACAGCTGCATCTCGACCGAGTAGAAGCGGTCCACCCTGTCCGACACCCCCTCCGCCCGGTCCAGGGCCCACTGGAGCTCCCGCTCGCGGCCAGGGGACGGACGATCAGGCGTGGAAGTGGCCCGACCGAGGGTCGTGGACAGCTCCGCGGTCACCGAGCCGTCGTACACGCTGCCCTTCACGTCGTCCGGGAGGCGCAGCTCCACCAGGAGAACCGTCGCGGCCTCCTGGAGCTCAGCGGTCTGGTCGAGCAGCGAACGACCCTGTTCCGGCCCACCTCCTTCCCAGTGGGCGAGGCGTGTCTCGTACAGCTCCAGAGTCTCCCTCGTCTCCTCCAGGCGATCGATGGCCCGGGCCAGATCGGACTGGACGCGCCGTCCCTCGAGGATCGTCTCGCGCTGAGCTGCCATGGCGGAGAGGGTCCGATCCGTGCGCGGATCCTGAAGAACCTCCAGACTCCGGGAGGACACCGCGTCTCCCAGACGCACCCTGACCTCGTACGTCCCCGGGAGCACCTCGGGACCGGGCTCGCCCTCCTCTTCGATGGGATCCACTCGCAGGTCCCAGACGACCCGGTTCACCCCGGGCTCGGCCGGACCTTCCAGGAGCCGGATCACGGAGTCCCCCTCCAGAATCGCGATCTCCACCGGGAGCTCTGGTCCCTCCGTCTCCCCTTCGACGTCCCCGGGAGGGGAGGCGGCCCGACCGGAGACCCAATAGCTGAGGAGGCCGCCATAGGGCCGGTTGGGGCCGAGGTACTTGGTGCTGCCGGGGAAATAGAAGGGCCCCACCGTCCCCCGGGTGTGCCGGACGGCGGGAGGAGGGCCGAAGAGGTGGAGAGGACGCTCGGCCAGGGAGGGGTCGGTGGCGAACTCCCGCAGGGGCCGGATGTCGTCCACGATCCAGGCGCCCCGTCCGTGGGTGCCCACGGCGAGATCGTGGTCCCGCGGATGGACCACCAGGGCCCGGGTCGGGGCGCCGTCGGGATAAGCCCCCGGGGTCCATTTCCGCCAGGTGTCGCCCCCGTCCACGCTGTAGTAGAGGCCGAACTCGGCTCCCAGGAAGAGGAGGTCCGGCTCCACCGGGTCCTCCTCGATGGCGTGGACGTACCCGTCCACCTGCTCCGGTGACAGGGGCACCCACGTCTCCCCGTAGTCGCGCGTCCGGTACACATGGGTGGCCCAGTCCCCGCGCCGGTGGTTGTCGAACACCACGTAGGCGGTGCCGGCGTCGTGCTCGGAGGCCTCGATATGGGGCACCCAGGTCCCCGGCGGGACGCCGGGGATTCGCTCCACGACGTTCGTCCACGTCGCCCCGTCGTCCCGGGTCACCTGCACGTTCCCGTCGTCGGTCCCGACCCAGATCACGCCCCGCTCGACGGGGGAGGGCGCGATGGTGAGGATCGTCGTGTGGTTCTCGGCCCCGCTGACATCCAGGGTGAGGCCACCGGACGCTCGCTGGCGCTGCTTCGCCGGGTCGTCGGTGGTCAGGTCTGGGCTGATGATCTCCCAGCTCTCGCCCCGGTCCGGGCTCCGGTGAAGGAACTGGCTCCCGTAGTAGATCACCCTGGAGTCGAAGGGGTCCAACGCGAGGCCCGAGTTCCAGTTGAAGCGGAGGTCGGTGCCCGAATCCGGCGCGGGAGGCCGGATCGAACGCTCCTCCGTGGTCCGGAGATCGGCTCGGCGCAGATTCCCCGCCTGCGACATGTTGTACGCTACCCCGGGCGTCGTCGGGTCCGGGATGGCCGCGAAGCCGTCCCCGGCTCCCAGCTCGACCCAGTGGTGGGCCATGACGCTGGACCCACCTCGGTAGGTAGGTGTCTCCCACACCTCGCTCGGACCCCTCCAGGAGCCGTTGTCCTGGAGCCCCCCATAGACGCTGAACGGGCGGTCCATCCCCACCGCCAGATGGTAGAACTGTGCGAGGGGAAGGTTCTCCACGAACCGCCAGGTGTCCCCCCGGTTGTTGCTGAAATAGACGCCGCCGTCGCTCCCGGTGATGACGGTGTGCCCGTTGGGGTGGGTCCAGAAGGCGTGGTGGTCCACATGGACGCCGTTGGCCGTGATGTCCTCGAAGGTCCGGCCGCCGTCCTCGCTCATCGACACGTCGCCGCTGATGCGGTACACGCGATTCTCGTTGGTGGGATCGACGGCCACGCGGCTGTAGTAGAAGGGGCGGTCGTTCACGTTCGTGGACGTGTTCACGGGCCGCCACGTCTCGCCTCCGTCCTCGCTTCGGACCAGAGCGCTCTCCTCGGCCTCCACGAGCGCGTAGGCCACCCGTGGATCGCTCGCCGAGAATGCGATGCCGATCCTTCCCAGCTCACCCTCGGGAAGCCCGTGCTCCGAGGTGATGCGTGCCCAGCTCTCACCCCCGTCGTAGCTCTTCCAAAGGCCGCTCCCCTCTCCACCGGAGGAGAAGAACCAGGGATCGCGTCGGTGCTCCCAGGTGGAGGCCAGCAGGTGGTTCGGGTTGGAGGGATCCAGGACGAGCTCGAACGCTCCGGTGCGTTCGTCGACGTAGAGGACCTTGCGCCAGGTCTCACCCCCGTCCGTGGTCTTGAAGACCCCTCTCTGATCCCCATCGCTCCACGCTGGCCCCGGCGCGCTCACCCAGGCGACGTCGGGGTCCTCGGGGTGGAGGACGACCGCCTCGATGTGCTCGGTCCGCTCTAGCCCCATGTGCCGCCAGCTTCGCCCTCCGTCCTGGGATTTCCAGACCCCACGCCCGACGCCCATGCTGTTGCGCGTGTTGGCCTCCCCGGTGCCCACCCACACGATGTGCGGCGCCGCCTGGTGCACCGCCACCGAGCCGATGGAGTTCACACGGACCGTGTCCATCTGGGGCTCCCATGTGTGGCCTCCGTCCTCGGACTTCCAGAGCCCGCCGGTGGCCGACCCCACCCAGATGACGCGTGGATCCCTGTCGAGCACCTCGATCGAGGCGATCCTCCCCGAGGTGCCCGGAGGTCCGATGGGCCGGGCATCGAGCCGCTGGAAGACGGAGTCGTGGACGACGGACCGTGGCGCCCGCCCCTCCTGCCCCGAACCCGCGCAGGGCATCGAGAGGGCCAGGGCCAGCAGGCCGCCAGACCAGAGCATCATCCTCGGACGAAGGAGCGCGGCGGCGGAAGAGATCAGTTGCGTCGGGATGGACTGCATCGGACATCTCTCCAGGGATGGTTGGCCTCGGCCCTCACCCAACGGGGATCGGGCGATCAATCCGGCGATGCAATGAGTCGTAGGCTACGGCCATGGGAGCGCGATGAGGATGACCCCGGTGCGAAGGTCCGGGACCACGCCGTCCTCCAGGTACCGGCGGAGCTCCCTGCCGGCCCGCTCCCGGTGCGCGATGCTCGAAGCATCCGCGTCCGCCGGGACGGTGAGCGCCTCCGACAGATCGGCGAGCTGCATGTCGGCGGCGTCCCGGACCTCCGCGGTGGCCCGTTCGTCGGTGGCCAGGGTGAAGAGCCCGTCCAGCACGGCCCGCTCGGCGGCACGGTGGTACCCGCCCCGGGGGCCGCTGCGCTCGCCTTGCGCGCCCCAGGTACCGGCCACGAGACCCTGAAGGAGCTCGTGCAGGGAGAGCTGGTCCGGGTCCAGCGCGTGGAAGGCGGCGACGCGGGCCATCCGCTGTCGATTCAGGAGGTTGTCCACCACTTCCTGGGCGAAGCTACGCGCGATGGCGAGGGGGTCGAGCGCCTCGCCGGCCGGGGAGGTGATCCAGGCTCCGTGGGAGGCGACGGCGGGGGGTCTCGCAACCCCGGCCACCGGATCGATCCAACCCTCCGGCTCGTCGAACCCGGGCGGGAAGGGAGGGATCAGGCCGACGACCCGATCGGGGACGGCGAGCTCATTCGGGGACAGGACCCCTACGAGGAGGTCCAGGGCCCGGCGCTGGTCCGAGGCCGGGACCACCGCCGTCGGCTCCTGGCCGTCGCCGCGAAGCGCGTAGGTGAAACGCATGCCGCCGATGTTCTTGATCATGCCCTCCACCGAGTAGCGGTGGTGGAGGTAGACGTGAGCGAAACGCGGGTTCAGCCAGGCGAGGGGCTCTCCGGGGCGAATGGCGCGCTCGTCGAAGTGCTCGAGGAGGACGCGTCGCACCCGCATGGTCCGGTCCAACGCCTCGAAGGTGTTCGCTCCTGCCACCCACCGATGAACGTCCGGATGGGACGCCGGAAGGGAGCCCTCGCCCAGGGAGAGATGCCCCCGATCCAGGGCCTCCCGGACGATGGACCGGAGCCCCTCCCTCTCCTCCTGCGGGTCGGCGAACTCCGTGTACGCAAAGCGTGCCGCCAGGGTGTCGCTGTACCCGCCGCTCGGTCGATACGCCTCCGAGATGTCCAGGCGGCCCATGTCGTCGAGCTCGATGAGGGGGAACGGGTAGTCCATCACCGAACTCCGTCCCTGGGAATGGGCGATGAAGTTGTGGGGGAAGCCCAGGCTGTGTCCTACCTCATGGGCTGCGAGCTGCCTGCGCCGGGCCATGGCGAACTCCTCGGCGGACAGTTGAGGTTCGATCCCCATCGCGTCGAAGGCCGGGAGGAGGCCCGCGTAGATGTTGTAGTCGGTCATGGAGCGGTGGGAGTCCATGCGGGGCATGCCCACGAGGATCTCCCCGGTCCGGGGGTCACTCCGCCCACCACCCGTGGACGGGCCCGGCATGCTCCTGTGAACGTGCTGGATCACCGAATACCGGGCGTCCATGGGATCGGCGCCCTCCGGCAGGTCCCGAACCTGGAACCCATTCCGGAAACCCGCCGCCTCGAAGATCTCGTTCCACCACATCGCCCCCTCCCGGTAGGCCGAGCGGTACGGCTCGGGGGTGGCGGGGTCGAGGTAGTAGACCACGGGCTCGACCGGCTCGGACACGGACGCTCCGGGATCCTGCTTCTCCAGGCGCCAGCGCTCCACGTACCGCTTCCGGTAGTCCTCGTCGAAGCCCTCGGAGTAGTCCTGAACGACCCGCTCCGAGTTGCCCGTCCGAGGGTCGAACGCGCGCGCCTCGAGCGGCTCCGAGGGAAGCTCCATCAAGGTGTGGTGCTGCTCGAAGGTGACGAACCGACCGTCGGGGCTGTGGCGGCGGATCTCCGGGTGGAGGTCGTCGGAGCTGAAGGTGAGGACCGTCCGGATCTCGGTGTTTCCGGGAAACGCCCGGGTGACATCTTCGCGCACGTACCCCCTGTCCGCCTCGAGCCGTACCGTTCCCAGGTCGAACTGCCGGACCGCAGCCTGGATCCCGACGACGTCGCTCAGGAGGAAGTCGGTGGCGTCGACCAGCGCCCGCCCATCGCTCTCCTCGACCACGGGCAGCGACGCGACAACGGACACCGGGAACGACCTGCGCACCGACTCCAGCTCCTCCGGGTCGCCGGATGTCGCGGTGACATCACTGTTGCGGCGGACGACGACGACACGGCGGCCGTGACGCTCGAACCGGATCACCGCCTCTTCCCCGCCCGAGCCTCCATCCAGACTGTAGGTCCGGGCGGACCCCAGCCCCGTGGCCATGGCATTCATGTAGAGGACGTCCTCGCCGAAGCGGTTCAGCTCCAGGTAGATCCGGCCTTCGTCCTGGTCCAGATAGACCGGCACGAACCCGTCCCGGACGAGCATGTCCTGAGTGTACTCGCCGATGGGATCCGCAACCTGGGCCGCCAAGCTCGAGCTTGGCAGCACGTACCCGGGCAGGACGCCCTCGAAGCACCCGGGCACAATCAGGAGCAGGAGGACCAGGAGCGAGCAGATCGACGTGCCGGCTCGGACGTCCGAGCGCGGGTGGGTGCGCGGTCGGGGCATGGACGGTTCCCCTCGGCTGGAGACGTGTAGGATCCCGACCGCGGGCCCACCGGCGCGGTTTCGCAGGGTGCCGCGAAGGGGGTGGCAAAGAGGACGCGAGCGCCAGGAAGGCAGGCGGGAGACGCCGCCCTGGCAGCGGTCTCAGAGTCCAAGAGGCCGAGTCTGATCTGCGCGCAGGATGCACACCGCCATCGTGCGTGTCAAACGGCGGAAGGTGGAGCCCGGCTCGGGTTCGGACCCGGTCGACGCTGCTCCGCCCCAGGGCAGAGAGCCGGGGGCGACGTGGGAGGAACATCGACGGGGGCGATCACCCCCAGGCCCCGGTCAGGGCGTACTGCGCTCCACCACCTGCACGTCGGAGTCATGCTGCGAATCAGCCAGGCGACCCTCGCCCTGGAGGGTGGGAAGCACCACCGAGAGCACCAGGAGCGCGGGGATCACGGCCCAGGCCAACTCCACACCCATGTGGGAGCGGGCGACGGGACGATCGGCGGATTCGGCCTCCCGCACACGGACGAGGACCACGAGCACAGCGGCCCAGAGGGCCGAGAGGACGAAGGTGCTCCCCACCAGGATCCCGAGCTCCGGGGTCAGGTTCACGACGCCGACCCGTCGGGGCCTTCGGACTCGGCATCCAACCGATCCAGCTCCCGGGCGTCCAGCGTTCGGACCCGGCGGCGCAACCAGAGCCCCGCCCCGGCCACCATCCCCAGGGGGAGGAGGCTCAGGAAGGCCGTGGTGGCGATGAAGGCCAGCCGGTTCTCCTCGCGGGGGTCGAAGCACACCGGGCAGGCAGCCACCACATCCGGCAGCCCGGCCAGGAGGATCAGGGCGAGCGCGGCGGTACGGAGTCGCATGCTCATGCCAGATACACCTTCCAGTAGAGGATCGGCCAGAGAAGCACCACGAAGTACCAGAAGAGC
>CAKZOQ010000072.1 GCA_937136445.1 uncultured Gemmatimonadota bacterium | reverse complement strand
CAGGCGGGGATCCTCTGGCTCCTCCGGCCCAAGATCCGCACCAAGCTCAACCGGGCCCGTACCGACGAGGGTCGGGTCTTCAAGGCCTTCCTGCTGGGCTTCGTGGGCATCTTCTTCTGGGCGCTGATCTTTGCGGTGATCTTCCGGATGCTCCTGTACTTCCGGGGCACCCAGGGCATCGGGAACCTGCTGTCGGCCAAGCTCCTTGGCCTGGCCTTCCTCACCTTCCTGATGATCCTCGTCCTCTCCAACGTCATCACCTCCCTCTCCACCTTCTTCCTCTCCGAGGATCTGGAGCTGGTGGTGGCGGCGCCGGTGGACCCCCTGAAGGTCTATTCGGCGCGGCTGGTGGAGACCATCGTGGACTCCTCGTGGATGGTGGCGCTCCTGGCGATCCCCCTCCTGACGGCCTATGGGGCGGTCTATGCCGCCGGGCCGCTCTACTATCTGCTGGCCCTGGGCACCCTCGTGCCCTTCTTGGTGCTTCCCGCCGTCTTCGGGACCGGCTTCACCCTGCTCCTGGTGAACATCTTCCCGGCCCGACGCACCCGGGATCTCCTGGCCCTCATCGGGCTCTTCGCGGCGGCGGGCGTGGTGACCCTCGTCCGGTTCCTGCGCCCGGAACGGCTCATGCGGCCGGAGGAATTCCAGGACCTCGTGGACTTCATGGCGGTGCTCCGCACCCCCACCTCCCCCTGGCTCCCTTCGGAGTGGGCCGCCAGCGCGCTGATGAGCCAGCTCAACGGCTTCTTCGAGCCCTTCCCCTTTTTCTTCCTCTGGAGCACGGCCGCGGCGGCCTTCGTCGTAGGCGCCTGGCTGCATCACCGGTACTTCGACGCCGGCTTCACCCGGGCCCAGGAGGGGGCGGAGCGGAAGGAGGGCCGGACGCGGGGGGTGGTGGTGGAGCGACTCCTCTCCGGGGCGCGACCCTCGACCCGGGGGCTGGTGGCCAAGGAGATCCGGGTCTTCTTCCGGGACACCACCCAGTGGTCCCAGCTCATCCTGCTGGGGGTGCTGGTGGCCGTCTACGTCTACAACATCAACGTGCTGCCCCTCTACACCGGGGAGGAGATCTCCTTCTTCCTCATCAATCTGGTGTCCTTCCTGAACCTGGGGCTGGCGGGCTTCGTCGTGGCGGCCATCGCCGCCCGCTTCGTCTTCCCGGCCATGTCGCTGGAGGGTCGGATGATGTGGCTCCTCCGCTCCTCGCCGCTGGACGTGCGCTCCCTCTTCTGGTCCAAGTACTGGGTAGGCACCATCCCCCTCCTCCTGGTGGCGCTCCCCCTCATCGTCATCACCAACCTGGTCCTGGACGCCTCGCCCTTCATCCTGGTGCTGACGACGGTGACGATGGTGGCGGTGACCTTCGCCCTCACCGCCATGGCGCTGGGCTTCGGGGCCCTCTACCCCAACTACGACACGGAGAACGTGGCGGAAATCCCCACCTCCTTCGGGGGGCTCCTCTTCATGATGGCGGCGGTGAGCTACCTGGCCGGGGTGGTCATCCTGGAGGCCTGGCCGGTCTACCTGTTCCTCTCCTCCCGCCTGCAGGAGGGGCAGGCCGCCGTGGGACCCCTTCCCCTCATCCTGGGCATCAGCGGTGCGGCGGCCCTCACGGCGGTGGCCATCTGGTGGCCCCTCCGTGCCGGGATCCGCGCCGTGCGCTCGGTGGAGGTCTGACGTGCTGGACGCCATCCGCGACTTCTTCCGTAGCTCCATGAAGCCCGAGCCCACGCAGGAGGGGACGCCCCAGGCCCGGAAGGACCTCCGGCTGGCGGCCTGCGCCCTCCTCATGGAGCTGGCCTACGCCGACAGCGAGTTCACCGCCGACGAGCAGGCCCACCTGGAGTCCGCGGTGCGCCGGCAGTTCGGCCTGGAACAGGAGGAGGCGGAACGGCTCCTGGAGCTCGCCGACCAGGAGCGGGCCCGGGCGGTGGACCTCTGGCAGTTCACGAGCCTCATCGCCGACGAGTATTCCCTGGGCCAGAAGATGGTCCTCCTCGAGGTGATGTGGGGGCTGGTCTACTCCGACGGCGAGCTGGGGAAGAAGGAGGACTACCTCATGCAGAAGATCGGCAACCTGCTCCGGCTGGAGGCGGGGTACCTGACCCAGGCGAGGAACCGGGTCCGGTCCGAGGGCGGTCTGGACGAGGGGTGACACCCCGGAGCATCGGGGCCATATTTGCTCTGCGCCAGCGATCCCTGCCCACCTACCTGGACGAAGCCATGCGCGACCTGGTCCCCGGCGGTTACCTCTTCACCCACCTCATCTTCTGGTCGGTGGTGGCGCTGGTGGCGGTCGGCACCAACGCCGTAGCCATCATCCTCTCCATCGGGCTGGGCCTCCTCGTGCTGGAGTCCATCGGGAAGGCCTGAGGTCCGTCGAAGTCGTGCTCTCTCGCAGTCGTCAGGGTTCTTGTTCGGCGCGCTCCCTCGGGAGGGCGCCGTTTTCTTGTGGGGAACGCCTCCACGGGCCGTCCGGTATCTGCACGCCCGTCCTTCCCGCCTGTACACCCCCCTTCCCATGGTTCTCGCCCTTAAGATCCTCGGCGCCGTCGCAGCCCTCGCTCTCGGCATCTGGCTGGGCCTGCCCGGTCGCTACGACCGGCGGCCCGACGAGATCGACCGGGCCATGGGAGCTCCGGGGGGCCGCACCAAGAAGGTGAAGCGGCACTTCACCCCGCTGGCATGGGTCCGCCGCCAGATCAATGTGAGCACCGGGGGGAGCCGGTCCCGGGGCAGTGGGGGAGGGGGGCGGGGATTCACCCTGGAGCGGCCGGAACGCGATCGGACCCAGCCTTCGTCCGGCCAGGGCGGGGGAGGGGCCTTCAAGCTTCGTCGGCCAGGCGAGGGGTCCTCGTCCCGCGGCCGGTCGGCGGGCCGGGACTCCGGCTCGACGGGTCCAGCCTCGGCACCCGACGCCGGCGAGCCCTCCACCGAGACCGGCGGTACCCGGCGGAACGAGCGCCTCGAGGGACGCTTCAAGCTGCGCCATCCCGGCGAGCGGGGAAGCTGAGTCGAAGGAGGACGGGGATGCCCGGCCCCGGCTACCCGCCGAGGAGGGAGTCCACCACCACCAGGACGGTGCCGATGACGGCGCCGAGGACGTAGCCCAGGCGGACGATGAGGCCCAGCTCCCGGTCGGTGACCTTGCGCACCATCTCCTCCAGGCGCGCCATGGGGAACTCCACCACCTTCTCCTCCACCCGCCGGGCCACGTCCACCCGCTCCACCACCTCCGGTATCTGGCCCTGGAGCCATCCCCAGAGCGGGTCGCCCAGCGCCTGCTCCATCCGCTCCGGCGCTCCCTGGGGGAGCCAGGATCCCGGGGTGCCGATGGGTCGGTCCAGGACGCCCGCCACCAGGCCGCCGGAGGCGCTGCGCAGGGCCCGTCCCGCGGACTCGCTCCGGGCGGCGGCCACCACCCACCCCACCACGCGCTCCGGCGGCACCCGCTCCAGGACCTCGCCCCAGCTCCGGCTTCCCACCTTGTCCAGCGCGACGTGGAGCTTCTCCACCACGAAGGAGCGGGTCTCGGGGTCCCGGGCCATGGTCACCACCCACCCGGCCAGCGTCCCGCGGGCCTCCACCACCGACGGGTCGTCCGGCGCGCCCAGAACCTCCCGGACCGGCGTCCGGAGGAAGTCCACGATGGCTTCGTTCACCCCCCGGGCCATGGCTTCCTGTACCGTGGGTTCGGTGAGCATCTCGCTGAGCCGCTCGGCGCCCTCCGCCTCGATGGTGTCCAGCACCTTGTCCACCGCTTCCTCGGTCATCACCACCCGGGCCACCACCCGCTGGTGGAACTTCAGGTCGGTGATGAAGCGGCGGAGGAGCTCGTGGATGGTCGCCTCGAAGCGGGCGCGGGCTTCCGGGTCCTCCAGGAGTCGCCCGAGGCGCTCGATGGCCAGGGGGAGGTACCCGGCGATGGCGTTCTCCATCGAGCTCACCAGCCCCAGCGGCAGGACGTCCTCGAAGGTCCGGCCGGGCTCCAGGAGCTGCTCCGAGACCCGGGTGAGGTAGTCGTCCACCGCCTGGCGGAAGTCGTCGGAGGCCACGGCGTCTTCCAGCCACTCGTCCACGGCGGCCTCCACGGCCCGTTCCCGGGCGGGGGTGAGGATGCCACCGATGGGCTCGTCGGCCACCGAGGCCACCAGCGCGTCGGCGCGGTCGGCGACATAGGCCTCGAACTCCCGGGATGCCAGGTAGTCCTCCAGCCGCTTCACCCCTCCGGCTACCGCCTCCTCCAGCACCGGCTCCACCTCCGCCACTACTGCCTCGGGGAGCATGGCCCGGAGGGAGGGGCGCTCCTCCAGGAGCACGGTCCGGAGGAAGTTGCTCAGCCGACGGTCGAAGGCGGCGCGGAACTCCTGATTGGTGAAGGTGCGGGCCAGATCCTCCTCGGTGAGCAGTCGATTGCCCACGGTGCGGCCGATGGCGGCGGCGAGGCGCTCCTGGCTCTTGGGGATGGCTCCCTGGAAGAACCCCAGGGTGCGCCCCATGAAGGTCGGGGGCTCGTAGGGGTGGAAGAGCATCCAGACGGCGATGGTGTTCGTCAGCCCCCCGGCGAGGGCCCCGACGGCGATGGTGACCAGCGCCTGCACCAGCTCCGGATTCATGAGCGGGTGTGTCGGAGGAGGCCCCGTACGGGGTAGGTGCGGCCCTCCACCGAGACGGTCCCCGTGACGGAGAAGAGCGCCTCGAGAGGCAGGAGGGGCCCAGGGCCCTCGAGGGCCTGGGCCCAGCGATTCGTCGCCTGGAGCGAACCTCGGAGCCGTCCCTCGGCCTGGCTCACCTCCCACGCCACCGGGATGTCCCTCCGAGCCGCCGGAAAGGCCCGCTCCTCCGCCCATCCCAGCGTCACCTCCGCCCACCGCAGGTCCCGGAAGTCCAGGCGGGCCCAGGCGCGGAGGGCTCCTTCGGCTCCTGGCTCTCCCGCCCGGGGGCGCTCCAGCACCATCTGGAGGGAGTCGCCGGAGACCAGGAAGGCCCAGTCGCCGGCAGGGGGGCCGTCGGCCCGAAGGGTACGGGAACGGTCCAGGACCATGCCCGGGACCTCCTGGTCGGCCAGGACCAGGGAACCGTCCAGGAGTCGGAGGACCTCGCCGTCGGTGGCCGTCCATTCCATGAGCACGTCGCCCATGAGGAGCTCCAGCGCCCGAGGGCCTTCCTCGAAGACCAACTCCTCCACGGCGTCCCCGGGACCGACCACGATGGTCAGCGGCCCACGGGGCAGGAGGCGCCAGGGTGCACGCGACGGCGGGGTCTCCCAGCTCTGGTCCAGCACCTCCTCCCACTCCCCGCCGCGGGTGATCCAGCCACGGGTGGTGCGGTCCACCCCGCCCGGGCGGGTCCGGGTCCGAAAGAGCCAGGGAGCGACGTAGGCCGAGTCCCGGTCCAGCGTGGTGAATACGAAGGTCCGTTCGTAGACCCACCCGGAGGAGGTCCCCGCCTGGGCGGTGTCCTCGGGGGTCGGGGCCTCGGCGACGTCGGGAGCGTCGGGCTCGCCACAGGCCGCAGCCACCGCCAGGAGAGCAGTGGCCGCGACGGTCCGAAGCCACGACGAGGCGAGGGAGGTGGGCGTCATGGGGTGGAAGGTATCAGCCCCCGGGGACGCTCAGGAGGTCCAGGTAGGCTCCCGGGTGGCATCCAGGATCTGCTCCGGTCCGGCTTCCAGAGCCTTGTCGAGGGCCTGGAGGAAGGATCCGATGGTACGCGGGTTCCGGCCCAGGTCGGCCTTGCCCACCCGGGAGGCCGAACGAACGTCCACCCTGGTCTGCCCGTTCTGGTCCAGGCCGATGTCGATGTGTACGTCGTCCACGAACCCGAAGAGTCGCGTGGTGGACTCGGCGTGGATGGTCCCTGCCTCGTCGTCCGCCTCCGTCAGTTCCCACCGGGTGAGCCCCCCGTCGGCCAGCGTCACCGCTGCCTCCCACACGCGGTGGAAGGCGATGGCGTAGGTGCGGCCCCGAAGTCGAGGGTCGTCGGCGTGGGGATCGGTCTCCGCGCGGTTCTGGGTGAGCGCCCGCATCAGGCGCTTCACCGGGGCGGACCCAGGCGGAAGGTGATGGACACCTGGGCGCTCACCGTCTGGTCTCCGGCCTCCACCGGGGTCTCGGTCCTGGCCTGCGCCATGCCCATGTCCATCGACTCCATCCTCATGGCCGGCCGGGGCTGCTGCGCACCTCCCTGGATCTCCAGCGCGTCGCCCAGGGTCCGGCCCAGCGCCGCCGCCATGACCCGGGCCTCCCGGGTGGCGCCCTCCACGGCCATCGTCAGGGCCTCGTCCCGGGCCTCGGCGGTCTCCTCGGCGTAGAAGCCCAGCCCGGAAATGCGGTTGGCGCCGGCCTCCACGGCGGCATCGATGATCCGTCCCGCCGCGTCGATGTCGGAGAAGCGAGCGCTCACGTTGTTCGCGGCCTGGTAGCCGTCGAGTCGCTGCACCCGCTCGCCGTCCTCGGTCACCGTCCGGTAGATGGGCCGGAGGGCGTAGCCGAAGGTCTCCACCTCCAGCCCCTCCACCTCGGTGCCCCGCACGGCCTCCAGGACGGCGGTCATGCGCTCGGCATTCTCCCGCGACGTCTCGGCGGCGTCGTCCCCCCGGGTCTCCACCGCGAAGCTCACACGCCCGCGATCCGGCGCGACGGAGACCTGTCCGCTGCCCGCGACCCGTACCACTCCGCTGTCCGCCGGGGTGGCGGTCTGGCCGGCGAGGGGCTCCGTCGCCAGGCCGAGGAGGAGGAGGGCGACGGCCCCGGTGATGGGGGGACGAGAGCGGGAAGGGAATCTCATGGTACGGCCTGCGGGTTGAGGTTTGCCTGCACGCGGCGTCCCGGTATCCTTGGGCGCTCGAAACGCCGACTCGTTTCCATGGACGAGGGACATGCACGCCATCATCCCCCTGGCCGGAAAGGGCACCCGCCTCCGGCCTCACACGCTGAATACACCGAAGCCGCTTCTCAAGGTCGCCGGCAAGCCGGTCCTGAGCTTCATCCTGGACGACCTCAAGGCCGTGGGCGTGACGGACGTCGTCTGCGTCGTGGGCTACATGCAGGACGTCATCCGTTCATGGATCCGGACCGAATACCCGGAGCTGAACGCCCACTTCGTGGAGCAGGAGGTCCAGGACGGGACCGCCGGGGCGGTGGCGCTGGCCGAGCCCTTCATCGACGACGAGGTCCTCATCGTCTTCGCCGACGCGGTGCTGGAGGTGGACTACAGCCTTGCCCGCACCCTGGATCCGGAGTACGCCGGGGTCATCTGGGCCAAGGAGGTGGAGAACTACCAGCGCTTCGGCGTCATCGTGACGCGGGAGGACGGCACCATGGAGCGCATCGTGGAGAAGCCCACCGAGCCCATCTCCAAGCTGGCCAACATCGGGCTCTACTACATCCGGGACCACGAGCTCCTCTTCGAGGGCATCCACCACACCCTCGACCAGGAGCCCGGTCCCAGCGGCGAGTTCTACCTCACCGACGCCTTCCAGTACATGGTGGACCACGACGCCCGGATCCTCACCGCTCCGGTGGAGGGGTGGTGGGACGCCGGGAAGCCGGAGACGCTCCTGGAAACCAACGGACACCTGGTGGAGGGAGCCCGGGGAGGCGTGGACGAGGACGCGGGGATCACCGACGCCGAGATCGTCGCGCCGGTGCGCATCGAGGCCGGCGTCACCATTCGTGGCGGGCGTATCGGCCCGAACGTGACGCTGGAGCGTGGAACCACCGTCGCGGATTCGGAGGTGCGGGACTCCGTGGTGGGTCGGAACGTCACCCTGGAGTCGGTGCAGCTCCACGACAGCCTGGTGGGGAGCGAATCGATCCTTCGTGGTGTGACGGGATCCGTCTCCGTCACGGACCACTCGGTGGTGGAGGTCGACGAGGGATAGTCGCCGTGGGGCCCCCGGCCCCGTCCGACCCGAATGCCGGCCCTGCGCCCGGCCGCGCCTCGAGCGCGGCCGGGCGCCATGCTATGGGGCTGCCACCGCTGCCTCGCCGGGACCGAGGTCCTCTGTGCAACAGTCGCCACCTGCGCTTTACGACTCCGTTACATGGGCCCGCC
>CAKZOQ010000071.1 GCA_937136445.1 uncultured Gemmatimonadota bacterium | reverse complement strand
CCCAGGGAGTGGAGGTTCCCGGCGCCGTAGTCGAAGAGGGCGACCTTCACGAGGAGGCTGCTCCCCCGCCGCCGTCTCCGGGTCCGCCCCCACCCGGTCCGCCCCCGGAGGCACTCCGGGTGGGGAGGCCCGCCGAGGTCGGCCCGATGTCTTCGACGTTGCGCTGGGACGCCTCGGTGAACTCCACCGTGGCGCCGTACTCGTCCAGCGTGGTGAGCATCGTCTCCATCATGCTCCAGGGACCGACGCTGCAGCGCATGCCGTCCCACCCGCCGGGGTAGGTCTGGGGGAAGGGCCGCAGCCCCACGCCCATCCCGCGCAGGACCCGGGCGTCCTCCACGGCGTCGCCGGTGGGGGCCCGGAAGAACATGAAGTTGGTGTGGGAGGGCAGGGGGGCGAGGCCGCGTCGGTCCAGCTCGGCCTCGGCCCGTCTGCGGTTCCGGGTGCACTCCGCCACCATGTTGTCCACCCACCCGGCCTCGTCGCGGAGGGCCACGGCGGCGGCCTTCGCAGAGAGGAGTGCCACCTTGTAGGGCCCCCGAGCCTTGTCGATGGCTTCCACCGTCTCCGGCGTCCCCACACCCCAGCCCACCCGCAGGCCGGCGAGCCCGAAGGCCTTGGACAGCGTCCGGGTCACCACCAGCCCTGGGTTCTCGGCGGCCTGGAGGGCGAAGCTGGTGCCCCCGTAGTCGATGTAGGCCTCGTCCACGATGATGAGCGGACCGCCCTGGCACCGGTCGATGATGGCTTGGACCCACTCCTCGGGCACCATGTGGCCGGTGGGGTTGTTGGGCCGACAGATGTAGATCACCGAGGGGTCACCCTCGAGGAGCCGGTCGAGGTCGTGGAGGGCGTCCTCCCACATGACGGCGCGGCTGGGTACGCCGTTCATCCGGGCCAGGGGCTGGGTCATGCTGAAGGTGGGGGCTGCCAGGGAGACCAGGTCGCCCTCGGCACCTCCGGAGGCCTTGAAGATGGAGTCCAGGACGTCGTCGGAGCCGCACCCGGTGGTGATGTTCTCCGGCGTCACGCCGGCACGCTCCGCCGCTGCCTCGCGCAGGTCGTCGGCATAGAGGTCCGGGTACCTCCGGACATCGTCGGGCTCGGCGTTGCGGAGGACGGCCAGGGCGTCGGGGTGGGGGCCCCACATGTTGGTGTTGTCGCTCAGGTCCAGCTCCACCGGACTCCGGTCCGGGAGGTAGCGGGTGAGCTTCTCGTAGCCGGGACGGGGGAAGGGGCTCATGGTCGGCGGAGGGTGGAAGGATTGGTGGAGGCCCGGGCCAGGGCGGCCTGGCCATGGGCGGGAAGCCCCTCGGCACGGGCGAGGCGGGCCGCGTCCTCGGCCATGGAGGCGGCGCCCTCCTCGTCGATCTCCTGCACGGTGAAGGAGCGGAGGAAGTGGTGCGTGGAGAGGCCCGAGAAGCTCCGCGCCCGGCCGGCGGTGGGGAGGACGTGGTTGGCGCCGGTGAGGTAATCGCCGAAGGCGACGGAGGCCCAGGGACCCACGAAGGTCGTCCCGGCCGTCCGGATCCGGCGTGCGTCGTCCTCCGCGGTCCGGGTGAGGACGGAGAGGTGCTCCGGGGCCCATGCCTCGGTGAAGGCCAGCGCCTGGTCCCGGTCGCCGGCGAGGAGGAAGGCACCGTGGGCGGCGAGGGCGGTGCGAGCCACCTCGGCCCGCGGTGCCTCCTCCAGAAGCCTCACCAGCGCCGTCCGCGCGGTCTCCAGGACGTGGGCATCGGTGGAGACCAGAACACATGCGGCCTCGGGGTCGTGCTCGGCCTGGGCCAGGAGCTCGTGGGCCGCCAGCTCCGGGTCGGTGCCGTCGTCGGCCAGGACCAGCACCTCCGACGGGCCCGCCGGCGAGTCGATGAGGAGGCGGCCCGCCACCTGTCGCTTGGCCTCCGTGACCCAGCGGTTCCCCGGGCCCACCACGGCGTCCACCGCCGGCACGCTCTCGGTCCCGAAGGCCAGCGCGGCCACGGCACCGGCGCCCCCGAGGGCAAAGAGGCGGTCCGCCCCACCGATGGCGCAGGCCGCCAGCACCGCGTCGCCGGGGACGCCCCCAGCCCCCGTTTCTACACCGTCCGATGGGCCCTCCCCGGGCACCGGAGGCGAGCAGACCACCACCTCGTCCACCCCGGCGGCCGCGGCGGGGACTACCCCCATCAGGACCGAGCTGGGGTAGGCGGCGCGGCCGCCCGGGGCGTAGACGCCCACCCGCTCCAGCGCCGTCCAGCGCCGGGTGATGCGCACCCCGGGCTCTACCTCCACGGTGACGTCCTCGGGGATCTGGGCCTCGTGGAAGCGGCGGATGTTGTCGGCGGCCCGCTCCAGGGCGGCGCGGACGTCCGGGTCCAGTCGGTCCCGCGCCGCCGCCCAGCGGTCCCGGGGGACCTCGATGGACTCCAGCGTGACCCCGTCGAAGCGCTCGGCCATCCTGCGGAGGGCGGCGTCGCCCTCGGCGCGGACCTCCGCCATGAGTTCCGTCACCTGCCGGCTCAGCCCCGGTGCGTCCTCCGGCGCCCGCTCCAGCAGGTGGCGCCGGGCCTCGGGAGCCAGGTCGTCCAACCGCCCGTCGGCGTACAGCTCGAGCTCGCTCACGGCATCAACCGCTCGATGCGGGTGACCAGGATCCCTTCGGCGCCCAGCTCCTTGAGGGCCGAGATGGTCTGGTAGACCCGGTCGGCGTCCACGACGGCGTGGGCTGCCACCCAGTGGTCGTCGTCGAGCACGTCCACGATGGTGGCGCCGTTGATCCCGGGGAGGACCTTCCGGACCTCCTCGAGGCGGTCCCGGGGGACGTTGCTCATGAGGTAGCGCTTGGCCTGGGCCCGGAGCACGGATTCTACGGCGGTGGCGAGCTCCTCCACCTTGGCGCGATTGCCGGGGTCGTCCATGGCGGCGCGATTCGCCACCAGCCGGGCGCTGGAGGAGAGGATGGTGTCCACCTCCCGGAGCCCGTTCACCCGTAGCGTCGAACCCGTGG
>CAKZOQ010000070.1 GCA_937136445.1 uncultured Gemmatimonadota bacterium | reverse complement strand
TGCCTCTCGCCCCCACGGCGCTCGCCGCGGCGCGCCGACTCGGAGTCCCCGTGGTGCTCGACATGGCCGAGAACTACCCCGCCATGATCCGCGACATCTGGCTGGATGGGCGACAGGGGCCGCTGGATTTTCTCATCCGCAATCCCAAGCTGGTCGCGCAGGTCGAGCGCTGGGCGCTGGACCGTCTGGACCACGTGATCGTGGTGGTGGAGGAGTCGGGGGAGCGATTGGTGGAGCTCGGCATGGAGCCCCAACGGGTCTCGGTGGTGAGCAACACCCCCTGGCCGGACAGGATTCCGTCGAAGGAGGAGCTGAGTCGGGCTCCCGAGGGAAACGGCGCGCTCCGCATGGTCTACCTCGGACTGCTCGAAAAGCCGCGGGGGCTCGATGCCGTGCTCGCCGGGATGAGGATGCTGATGGACCGGGGCCTCGCCGTCCACCTGGACGTCATCGGAGGCGGCCGTGACGGCGACGCGCTGGAGGCCGAGGCAGCCCGACTGAAGCTGGTCGATGCGACGACTTTCCATGGCGTACTCCCGTACGAGGAGGCGCTGGACGTCTTCAAGCGGGTGGACATCGGTCTCGTACCTCACCTGGCGGTGGAGAGCTGGAACACGACCATCCCCAACAAACTCTTCGACTACATGTCCCACGGCCTGCCGGTCATCACCTCGGATGCCAAGCCGGCGGCCCGGATCGTTCGGGACGTGGGGGCCGGCGTGGTCTTCATCAGTGACGACGCTTCGGACTTCGCCGAGGCGGTGGAGAAGGTGGCACCGGAGGAGGCCCGTTCGGAGATGGGGCGTCGGGGTCGAGACGCCGTCCAGGACCGCTACAACTGGGAGAAGGAGGCCGACCGTCTCCTCGAGACCATGGACGAGGTGGTGGTGCGGTTCCGAGAGGAGGGTGCGCGGTGAGTCTCCGTTCCGCGGCCCGGCGCTTCTACCGGGAGCTCATGCCCCTGCTCTACGGCCGGACGAACTACAAGCTCTTCCTCCAACGCTCCTTCGAGAACCTGGAGGCCCGTCACGCGGCGGTGGTCTGCTCCACCAACGTCCTTCCGGGCGTGATCCGACCCGTCCGGATCACGGCGCCCTTCGGTCGCTCCATGCTCGTGGTGGCACCCCATCAGGACGACGAGGTCATCGGGTGCGGGGGCTGCATGGTGCTCCAGAAGACCGCCGGCGCCGATCTCCACGTGGTCTTCACCCAGGACGGGGGCAACGAGCACGCGGCCGACGGCCGGACCCGGGAGGAGCAGGTGGCGGTACGCGAAGGGGAGGCGCTACGGGTGGCGGAGGAGCTGGGCATCCCCGCTCCTCGCTTTCTTCGCACCACCCACATGCTGGGCGACGAGGAGGAACCGCTGGTGTCGGGTCTGCTGGAAGAGGTCGAGCGGACCCGGGCCGATGTGGTCTTCACCCCGTTCTTCCTGGACTACAACTACCAACACCAGCTCACGAACTACGCCCTGGCAGAGGCGCTGGATCGCTGCGGGCGGGACGTGAAGGTCATGGGGTACGAGGTCTGGGGGCTCACCGTGCCCAACGTCATCGTGAACATCGACGAGGTCCACGAAGAGAAGCGACGTTTGATCGAGTTCTACGAGTCCCAGCTCTCCGGAAAGGACTACGCGCACGGCATCATGGGGCTGAATATGTTCCACTCCCTCCACTTCGGTGCAGGCGAGTGCCGCTACGCGGAACGCTTCTTCGAGATGCCGTCGCGGGACTACACCCGCGTGGTGAGGTCCATCCGCGCCGAGGTCGGCGAAGCGGAAGTCGGCGTCCCCCGGGCGTTCTGAACGAGGAGGGTCGCAGGTCATGCAACCGAATCAGCCCCAGCGAAGGGCAGGGCCGGACCCGGCGGCGGTGCTCCATAAGCTCCACGACCCTCAGATCTCTGGCTGGATGGAGGAGGCCAAGCGCTTCTTGAGGCCGAGGAACGCCATCCTGGCCGGAATCCTCCTCACCTACATCTGGCGCTTCCACGACCTGGCACCACAGCTCCGCTCGCTGCGGATGGCGGCCTTCGCCACCGTGGGATCCTGGGCCTTCCTGGTACTGGCCCCTCGCTTGCCGGTGCTGGGGAAGGTACTCCGGTACCCCTACGTCTGGCTGTACCTGGTCTGGACGGTATGGATGGGGCTGCTCGTCCCCAACGCCCTCAACCCCGATTGGGCCTGGACGGTATGGTTCGAGGCGCACCTGAAGACCGTCACGATGCTTCTCTTCCTGCTGGGCACGATCACCTCGTTCGCGCTCGTCCGCTCCAGCATGGCCATTCACGTGCTGGGCGCATGGGTGATGGCCTTCTTCTATATCAAGGGGGGCTTCTCCCAGGACGTGACTCCGGTTCCGGGATACGACCGCAACGACCTGGCGCTGGCCCTGAACTTCTCGCTCCCCTTCGCCCTCTTCCTGGCCATGCAGGCGGAGGCGAAGTGGGAGCGCATCCTGCTGTGGGGGATTTCCTTGGCCATCGCCACCAGCGTTCTCATGAGCCAGTCGCGGGGCGGGTTCGTGACGCTGGCGTTGGTGATCCTCTTCATGATGGTGCGGGTGGAACGGATCTCCCTCCGGGCGCGGGTGATCCCGGTTGTCCTGCTTCTCGGGAGCTTCTTCTTCCTGCCGCAGCACATCAAGGACCGGCTGGGGACGATGCTGAACCCCTCGGAGGACTACAACCTCACCGCGGAGAC
>CAKZOQ010000069.1 GCA_937136445.1 uncultured Gemmatimonadota bacterium | reverse complement strand
ATGACCACCGGACCGTCCTCGGGCACCCCTCCGGAGCGCTGCACCGAGACGGAGGGGTGGAACCAGACGGTCATCCCCAGCTCCTGCACCTTCTCCCGGAGCCACCAGCGCACGTCGTCCACGGTGGTGACCCCGGGGGTGATGACGGCGTTGGAGAAGGCCTGGGAGATGATGGCGTGCACCGTCTCTTCGATCTCCCGGTAGCGGGGCATCATCTCCGGCACCCGGAGGGAGATGTACTCCATGGCCAGCTCCGGCACCCGCTGCACCCGATCCAGGTATTCCGGCCCCAGCGCCTCCTCCAGCGCCTCCCGCTCTCCGGATCCGAGGCCGTCGGAGAAGGCCCAGACCTCGTCGATGTTGAGGACGATGCTCTTCGGGTCCCGGTCCGCCACGATCTCGTGGAGGAGGCGCCACTGCTCCCCGCCCCAGAGCTCGGCCTGTTCGCCGGTGGGGGCGGGGCGGCTGGAGCGGTAGATGCGGAAGAGGCCTCCCTGGTCGCTCCCCCCCAACGCCAGCCGCTCCACCGTGCCGTCGTCCTGCCGCGTGAAGACGTAGATGGAGCGTCGCCGGGCGGCGAAGGTGGTGGGGCTCACCATGGACCAGAAGACCGGATCCTCGCCGTACTCCCGCATGGAGAGGATCCACATGTCCACGTCGTACTCGGCCATCAGCGAGGGGAGGACCCGCTCCAACCGCGCCTGCACCCAACCCTGCATCTCCCGAGCCTGCTGCCGGAGCGACGGGAGGGGGTGGATCCGAGCCGGCGCATCCTGGGGGATGAAGACCGCCTCCTGCGCCGCCGTCGGGGAAGGGAGCACAGGGAGAAGGGTCGCCGCGGCGAGGGCCCCGGCGAAGAGGCGAGGAAAGGACATGGGCGCGGGGGGTGGTGGGCGTGGGGATGGCGGGCCGCGAAGCCCTCCGAAGCTATTCCCGGCGGGCTCCCGGGGAAACACCGAACGGCCCGCCACCCCCCTCCTGGGGGGACGGCGGGCCGTCGACTGCCATCGGGACGAACTGGACTACCGCGGCCCCGCCTCCCGGATCTCGTCGCTCACCTCGGCGGCGAACTTCTGGAAGTTCTTCCGGAACATCTCGGTCAGCTTCTCGGCCTGGGCGTCGTAGGCCGCCTTGTCCGCCCAGGTGTTGCGCGGCTTCAGGACGTCGTCGGGCACGCCGGGAACCGACGTGGGCACCCCGACGCCGAAGACCGGATCCGACTCTGTGGCCACCTCGTCCAGGTGGCCGCCCAGCGCCGCCTTCACCATGGTGCGGGTGTGGGCCAGGTCGATGCGGTGGCCGGTGCCGTGGGGGCCGCCGGTCCAGCCGGTGTTCACCAGCCAGACCCGTGCCCCCGTATCCCGCAGCTTGTCGCCCAGCATCTCCGCGTACACGCCAGGATGGCGCGGGAGGAAGGGAGCACCGAAGCAAGCGCTGAAGGTCGCTCGGGGCTCGGTCACACCCCGCTCGGTTCCGGCGACCTTCGCCGTGTAGCCCGAGAGGAAGTGGTACATGGCCTGGGACGGGGTCAGCCGCGAGATGGGAGGCAGCACCCCGAAGGCGTCGGCGGTGAGAAAGACCACGTTGTCGGGCTGCCCCCCCCGACCGTCCGGCACCGCGTTGGGGATGTAGTCGATGGGGTACGACGCCCGGGTGTTCTGGGTGATGGTGGCGTTGTCGAAGTCGATCTCCCTGGAGCCCTCCTCCAGGATCACGTTCTCCAGGATGGTCCCGAACCGCTGGGTGGCCTGGTAGATCTCCGGCTCCCCGGTGGACGAGAGGCGGATGGTCTTGGCGTAGCAGCCGCCCTCGAAGTTGAAGACGCCGTCTTCGCTCCAGCCGTGCTCGTCGTCCCCGATAAGGCCCCGGCTGGCATCGGCGGAGAGCGTCGTCTTCCCCGTCCCCGAAAGCCCGAAGAAGAGGGCGACGTCGCCGTCGTCCCCGACGTTCGCCGAACAGTGCATGGGGAGCACACCCTCGGACGGTAGCCGGTGGTTGAGGACGCTGAAGATGGACTTCTTGATCTCCCCGGCGTACCGGGTTCCGCAAATGAGGACTTCCTTGGCGGTGAAGTTCACCGCCACCGCCGTGGAGGACCGCGTCCCGTGTCGGTCCGGATCCGCCAGGAAGTGGGGCGCGTGGAGGATGGTCCAGTCGGGGACGATGGACTCCAGCTCCTCCACCGAAGGGCGGAGGAACATGTTGTAGGCGAAGAGCGAGTGCCACGGAGACTGGCTCACCAGCCGGACGGCGATCCCGTGATCCGCGTCGGCGCCGGCCCGGGCGTCCCGGACGAAGAGCTCCTGCTGGTTCAGGTAGGCCACGACGTCCACCCGGAGGCGCTCCCAGTGCGTCTGGTCCAGCGGGACGTTCACGTCGCCCCAGTGTACCTCGGACTCGGTGGCGGCGTCCTTCACCGTGTACTTGTCGTTGGGCGAGCGCCCGGTATGGGGCGGGGTGGTGGTGGAGAGGGCGCCCATGTGGGCCAGGCGCCCGTCGCCCTTTCGAAAGGACGCCTCGTAGAGACGCGCCGGGGAGAGGTTCCAGTGGACGTCCTTCGTGGGCTCGAGCCCGTGGTGACCCAGTCCGTGGGACCCCACCGTACCGGCGGCGGGAAGGCGCTCCAGGGTTGCCGTGGTCATGCGTTCTCCGGATCTACCCGACGGTCCCCGCACGGACGTATCCCGTGCCGCCGTCGGTG
>CAKZOQ010000068.1 GCA_937136445.1 uncultured Gemmatimonadota bacterium | reverse complement strand
CTCCTGGCCGCCGAGTACGTCATGGCCCAGGGCAATCCCGACGTCATCCTCTGCGAGCGGGGCATCCGGACCTTCGAGACGGCCACCCGGAACACCTTCGACCTGGCGGCCATCCCCGTCCTCAAGCGGGAGACACACCTCCCGGTCATCGCCGATCCCTCCCACGCCGGAGGGTCGCGTCCCCTGGTGCCGCCGCTGGCCTACGCGGCCGTCGCCGCCGGTGCCGACGGGCTCATGGTGGAGGTGCACCCCGAGCCGGAGAACGCCACCTCCGACGGGGAGCAGTCGCTGGACTTCCAGGAGTTCACGGAGTTCATGCACGGGCTCGCGCCCTTCCTGGAGGTGGTGGGAAAGACCACGGCCCCCACCGGCTGAAGACCCCCATATGTCCGGCCGCGCAGACGCTGGATTCAGGCCATGAGGGCCGAGCGGACCTCTTCGAGCTGCTCGTCCACGGCGCGCAGGGAGCTCCCCCCACGACTGTCACGGGACTCCAGGGAGGTCTCCCAGTCGAAGACCTCCACCACGTCGGCCTCGAAGGCCAGGTGGATCTCGGCGAAGTCCGCCAGATCCAGGTCGGCCAGGGGTCGGTCCTCCTCCTCGGCCAGGCGCACCACCCGCCCCACCACCTCGTGGCTCTCCCGGAAGGGCACGCCCCGCCGCACCAGGTAGTCTGCCAGGTCCGTGGCCATGAGCTGGGTGTCCAACGCCGCCTCGATCCGCTCCGACCGGAAGGTGGCGGTGTCCACCGCGCCCCGCATGGCCGGGAGCACCAACCGGAGGGTATCCACCGTGTCGAAGAGGGGCTCCTTGTCTTCCTGAAGGTCCCGGTTGTATCCGGTTGGGAGCCCCTTGAGCAGCGTCAGGAGGGCCTGGAGGTTGCCGGCCAGGCGCCCGCTCTTGCCCCGGGCCAGCTCGGCGGCGTCGGGGTTCCTCTTCTGCGGCATGAGAGAGGAGCCGGTGGAGTAGCCGTCGGCCATGCGAACGAAGCCGAACTCGGTGCTCGAGAAGAGGACCAGGTCCTCGCCCAGGCGGGAGAGGTGCACGCCGGCGACGGCCCCGGCGTAGACCAGGTCGCAGATCCAGTCCCGATCGGAGACGGCGTCGATGCTGTTGCCGCTCACCGCCCGGAACCCGAGCTCCCGACGCAGCGCCTCCCTATCCACGGGAAAAGGGCACCCGGCGATGGCCCCGGACCCCAGGGGGAGGACCGCGGCGGCCTCCTGGGCGAACCGGAGGCGGCGCCGGTCCCGGAGGAAGGCCTGGGCATGGGCCAGCGCCCATTGGGCGGCCCGCACCGGCTGACCCTGCTGAAGGTGGGTATACCCAGGCAGGGCCACCTCCCGCCCGGCCTCCGCCCACTCGGCGAGGGCCAGGACCAGCGCCTCCACCTCCTCGACCAGGCCCTCCACCGCCTCCATGCCCCAGAGCTGGACGTCGGTGGCGGACTGGTCGTTCCTGGAGCGGCCGGTGTGCAGCTTCCCGGCGAGCTCTCCCACCTCCTCTCCCAGCATCCGCTCCACCAGCGAGTGGATGTCCTCCTCCGGGGCGCCGGACCAGTCCTCGGTCGCCAGCCGCCGGGCCACGGCCTCCAGCCCGTCCACGAGCCGGCCCACCTCCTCCGGGGTGAGCACCTCGGCGCCGCCCAGCGCCCGGGCCCAGGCCATGCTCCCCCGCACATCCTGGCGCCAGAGCCGCCCGTCCACCCCGAGGCAGCGGTTCAGGGGGACCATCTCCGGCGCCATGCCGCCCTCGAACCGGCCGCCCCAGAGGGCTCCGCCGTCTCCAGCGGTGTCGGGTCCGTCGGTGGAGCTCATGAGCGATGCGGGACCGGAGGAGGACTCGGCGCGGCGGGCCAGGAGCTCCCCGGGGCCGGATACACAAACGCCTGGGGATGAAGAGACCGACGCTTCCCGCCGAA
>CAKZOQ010000067.1 GCA_937136445.1 uncultured Gemmatimonadota bacterium | reverse complement strand
CGCCGCTCGGGAGGACGGGACGGGGGCCTTCCGGATCTACCTGGAGCCTGCCGAGGGGGGCCGCCCCACGCCCCTCACGCCGGTGTCGATGGACGCGGTCCAGCCCGCCTGGTCGCCTGGTGGAGAGCGCCTCGCCTTCCAGGCGCCGGCGGACGGATCCCGGGAGATCTGGGTGGTGCCGGTGGCCGGCGCCATGCCGGAGAACGTCACCCGGACGCCGACGGTGGACGAGGGACACCCCGGGTGGTCTCCGGAGGGAGACTCGCTGGTCTTCGACGCCGTGGCCGAGGCCTTCGACGGGGCGGCTCTGGTGGTGCAGGCGGTGGATGGCGGAGGGCGCAGGGTGGTCTGGGATGGGCCGGGCCCGGACCTCGTGCCGTCCTGGTCCCCCGACGGGCGCTGGATCGCCTTCGGGGCGGATCGAGGGGAGGGGTGGGACGTCTGGCGGGTGCGGACCTCCGGCGGGGAGGCCCAGCGGCTCACCACCGCGCCGGGGTTCGACGGCGATCCCCGATGGGTTCCACGGCGCTACCTGGGGGTGCCGGCGGGGGGGTGACGCCGGCCCCTGAAGGATTGGTGGCCTTGGTCCCTGTACACCCTCCGAAAAGCGGGTTATTCTTCACGTCTGTCTCCGTGGGGGTAGTACGCCCACGGTCCACGAGCCCGACGCCTGTGGGGACGTGGAGCGACGCCAGGAACCGACGAGATTTATGCCCGTACGTATTCGACTCCGGCGCATGGGCCGGAAAAAGCAGCCTCACTTCCGCGTTGTCGTGGCCGACGGCCAGAAGCCCCGCGACGGTCGCTTCGTGGAGACCCTAGGCTACTACAAGCCCCTCTCCGACCCCGCCCGTCTGGTGCTGGACATGGAGCGGGTGGACTACTGGATCGGCCAGGGTGCCCTCCCCAGCGGCACCGTGTCCTCCCTCATCAAGAAGGCCCGCACGGGCGGCGACGAGAAGGTCGCCGTCGGTGAGCCGGACGTCGAGGCGGAGAAGGCGCAGCAGGCCGAAGAGCTCGCCGCCAAGCGGGCCGCCGAGAAAAAGGCGCTGGAAGAGGCGGAGAAGAAGGCCGCCGAAGCCGAGAAGGCCGCTGAAGAGGAGGCGAAGGCGGCGGCTGAAGCCGCCGAAGCCGAAGCCGCTGCCGAAGAGGGCGAGGCCGAGGCTTCCGAAGAGGGCGAGGAGCCCGAGGCCGCCGCCGAAGAGCCGGACGACGACGGCGACGAGGATGCCGACGAGTCCGACGAAGGCGAGCCCGCCGCCGAGGCGGACGACGACGAAGAGGACGACGCCGAGAAGTCCGAGTAGTCTTCGGACCCATGGGTCGTCCTGACCCGGAGTTCCTGGTAGTGGGGTACTGCACCAAGCCCCACGGTACCAAGGGGGAAGTAGTCGTCCAGTCCCTCACCGATCACCCTGAGAGCAGCTTTGCTCCCGGGGTGATCCTGTATCCGGGTGCCGGGGATTCCGGAGCGCCGGACCCGGACCAGCCTCCCCTGCGCGTCGAGGAAGCCCGCCCCTTCAAGAAGGGATACCTGGTCCGCTTCGGCGGGGTGGACACCCGGGATCGGGCGGAGCGGGTCCGCGGGTGGGACCTCCTCCGCTCCGTGGACGACCTGGAGCCCCCCGGCGACGACGAGCTCTTCTACCACGAGCTCCTGGGATTGGAGGTGGTGACGGAGTCGGGGCGGAGCATCGGTACGGTGCGGGAGGTGTTCGAGCTCCACCCGGCGGACCTCCTGGACGTTCGGGACGAGGTGGGCCGCTCCATCATGGTTCCCTTCGTGCTGGACTACATCGTGGAGGTGGATCTGGACGCCGGCCGCCTCGTCCTGGATCCTCCTGAGGGACTCCTGGACCTTTGAGGCCGCCCACCCCGCCGAGCCTCCTGCCGCCCTGCCCATGACCGAGCCCACCTCGCCCATGCGCATCAACCTCGTCAGCATCTTCCCGGACTTCTTTCGGGGGCCGTTGAGCCTCTCCATCCCGGCTCGCGCGGCGGACGCGGGTCTGGTGGAGTACCGATTGGTGGACCTGCGGGACCACACCCACGACCGGCACCGCACCGTGGATGCCCTGCCGTACGGCGGAGGCGCCGGGATGGTCATGAAGCCCGAGCCCTTCTTCGAGGCGGTGGAGGCGCTGGAGCCCGAGGGCCCGGTGGTCCTCCTTTCCGCGCGGGGCGAGCGCTTCGGCCATCATCACGCCGCCCGGTACTCCGAGGCACCGGATCTGACCCTCCTCTGCGGTCACTACAAGGACGTCGATGAGCGGGTGGCGGAGCATCTGGCCACCGAGGAGGTGAGCCTGGGAGACTTCGTCCTCTCCGGCGGCGAGGTGGCGGCGCTGGCCATCACCGACGCGGTGGTGCGACTCCTCCCAGGCGCCCTGGGCGATCACGAGGCGGCAGCCACCGACTCCTTCTACCTGCGCCGCCTGCTGAGCGCGCCCTCCTACACCCGCCCCTTCGACTACCGGGGCTGGACGGTGCCCGAGGTGCTCCGCTCCGGCGACCACGGCCGGATCGCCGCCTGGCGGGCGGAGCAGGCCCGCAAGCTCACCCGGGAACGGCGACCGGATCTATTGGACGGCGAGCCGGACCCGGAGTCCTGACCCGACCGTTCCCTGGGGCCCTCCGGGGGTCCCACCCCGCCCTCAGTCCGCGTCGTCCACTACGAAGACCCCGTACTGGAGCTGGGCCCCGACGCCGACATTGGTCCGGAGGACCAGGCCAGCCGGCTCTACCGAGGTGTAGAGGGCGTTGAAGCCGATGGCCCCGGCCGACCAGTCGTAGACGTCGGTGAGACCCACCCCCACCAGGGTCACCATCGAGTAGTCGAAGTCGTCGAAGTCGGCCCAGTGGGTCGCGAAGGGCGTGAAGACATCGCCCTGGAGGTTGATCCCGATGTCCACCGGCGCCGCCGAGATCCCTGCGTTCATGCCGGCAGCCACGATCCGGAATTCCCGGGACTCCCCGGTGCGAAGATTCCGGAGCGTCCCGGTGAGATACTGGCCCCCCAGGGCGTCGGCGATGGGGATGGGGTCGCCGAAGCCCACTACGCCGGTCAGGGCCAGCTCCCACGACTGGGACTTGGGCGGAGGCGGGTCCTCCTGCGGCGGCGGCGGGGGCTCGGCCGCCACCAACGGGGTCCGGATTTCCAATACCACGCCCACCGCCCGGTTCTCCCCGACCTCCGAGCCCTCCGCATCGACACGGGGTCGCGAGGACCCCACCGACTGGACGTTCTCGTCGAGCTGGTCCGCATCGATGCCCGCCGCCAGGTAGTCGTAGATGGCCCGGGCGCGCTCCTCGCCCAGCTCGAGGTTGTGGGCTTCCGGTCCGGTTTGACTCGCCAGGCCCGCCACCAGCACGATGCGGTGGTTCGGATTCCCGGGCTGGAAGGGGAAGGCCGTCCCCTTGTCGCCGGCGATCCAATGGTCCATGGCGGCCCGGTGCGCGTCGGTGAGGTCGGCCGAGTCCACGGCGAAGTGATCCAGGTAGACGGTCTTGTACTGATGATCGACGGCGAAGCCGCCGGCCATGGCGGCCATCACCTTGCCGGCGACGGAAAGGAGGGTGGTGGCGACCGAGGTCGAACTCATCTCAGCGTCCTCCGCGGTAGACGTATTGGGCCTGGACGACCTGCCGGTCGTCCAGGAGGAGGACCGTGTCGCCGTCGTTGTTCCAGACGGCGGCACGGCGCCCCCAGTGTCGGTCGTTGTCGTCGTCGTCCTCGGGGTCCCCGCCGGTTCGGAGGCGGAGGAGCTGGCCGGAGGACAGCATCGTGGGTCCGAAGACGTAGCGATGGCGAGCCAGGTCCCGGATCTCCCAGCCGGTGAGGTCCAGCCGCCCGGTGCCCTCCCAGCGGAGGGTGACGTACTCCTGGAACGCCGAGGCGTGGTCCGAGCCGGGGGAGTCGAAGGAGGAGGCCTCGCCGTCGATGCGGATGGCCTGATTTGGGAGCGGCCCGTCGGGGTCGACGATGAAGCTCACGTGGGCCCGGACCCGGGCCACCCGCTCGTGAGCCACCGAGACCTCCAGCACGTTGAGCCCCGGCTGGAGCTGCTCCTGGTCCAGGCGGAGGGCGGTGTCGAGGGAGAGTTCCTCGTCGTCGTAGTGCCAGACGCTCGGCGGGAAGGTCAGGAGCCGGCCGTTGACGCTCACCTGGATCCGGCGGCCCTCGGCGGCCGTGGCCCACCCGGAGCCGGCGTGATCCACCTGGACCGCCAGGGGGACCACCGGACCGTACGTCCACAGCTCGTCGAGCTCGTCCTCCAGGGGGGCCGGACTGTGGATCTCCACGGTGGCGCCGGGCCGGGCCCGCACGGCCTCATGGTGTGCGTCGGCCTGGGCCAGGGCCGACTCCAGCGTGGATTCCTCCGCCCGGTAGGCCGACTCCATGGCCTGGTGGTAGGCCCCGGTGAGGGCGGGCCCCACCAGTGGAATGGGGTCGATCAGCTCCAGCACCCCGTCCACCACCAGCTCAACCGCGTCGGATGGGGCGAGGGCGACCAGCGGCTCCCCTTCGGGCCCGGGAACGGTGATGGTGAGGGCGTCGTCGGCGTCGCCACCGGGGATCAGGAGGGCCTCCACCTCCTCCGCCAGCGAGGTCTCGAAGGCCTCCACGGCGTCGGCCAGGTAGTCGCCGGGTCCACCGGCGGCCACGAGATCGACGGGCTCGATGCCGTCCAGCGCCCCGGCCACGCAGTCCTCCAGGAAGTCGGCGGTGCGGACGGTGGCCAGGGCCTCGTCCACCACCCCGCTGAAGGCCGAGAAGACGCCGGCGAGGACGGCGCCGAAGCCGTTCACGATGGGGTCCAGGACGGTGTCGCCGAATCCCAGGGCCTCCCCGGCGTCCCGGATGTTGGCCTGGCCCCGGGTGACGAAGGCGGGCTGGAGGGTGGTCGCGGTCAGGCTCGTCAGGAGGGCCACCCGCTCCTCCACCGCTTCCATCAGCGCCTGGACGGCGGCCTCGACCAGCCCTTTCACCTGCTCGATGAGCTCCCGGATATCCTGCAGTGCATTCGCCGCCAGCTCGAGCACCACCCAGGCCGCCTCCTGTGCCGCCGCGGCCCCGGCGCCCAGGGCTTCCAGCTGGGGTCCGGTGAGGGCCATCACCAGGTCGGCGAGGGGCCCGGGCAGCCGACGGAGGAGGATGGCTGCCTGGTCCACGAGGAGGTCTACGTGCAGGTCGAGCAGATCTTCGATGGCCTGCTCGTCGGGGACGAAGGCGCACCGCTTCATGGTGTCCACCGCTTCGGCGATGGGGTTCGCATTGGACCAGTCGAAGTGGGCGTCCAGCGAGAGGAGGAGCGTGAGGATCGCCTCTCTGCGACGATTCCAGCGCGCGGTGGTGAAGATGTCGTCGCCCAGGCCCTCCTGCGCGATGCTCAGCATCTCCGCCGTGAAGGTCTGGACGGCGGCGAGCTGCTCGTCGCTGAGACCGGTGGCGGTGGGGAGGCCCGGCACGTAGTTGCCCAGGTTGGCCAGGACGACGTCCATGTGGTCCACCGTGGCCTCCATCAGGGCGTGCGTGTCGTCCTCACGCACCGCGTCCTCCAGGGTCGCCATGGCCCCCACCGACTGGGTTCGCACGGTGTCCGAGGCGATCTGCTCCAGCACGACGATATTGCGGGCGACGATCTTGAAGAGGAGGGCGCTGAGTCCCGACTGCAGGGTGGAGAGGTACTCGAGTCCGTTCAGGACGGAGGGATCTTCGAGGACCACGTCGAGTTGGTCGAAGACGAAGGAGACGACCAGCTCGACGCAGGGGCGCGCCACTTCGTCCATGTAGAGGCGGGCGTCCGGGGATGGCTCCGCCACCTCGTCGAAGGCGGTGAAGACATAGCGGCGGAGGACGTCGTCCACCGAGCCCCTGATGAAGTCGCGGAGCTCGCGGTACAGCTCCGTCTCGGTGACCGGGCCCCCGAGGAAGCCCTGGATCCCGAAGGTCACCATGTTCCCCGGAGAGATGCCCGTCTCCGCGTGGAGCCGATCCAGGAGGACACGGAGCTCCGGAGCGTGGTCGGCCAGGAGGGGTCCGATCCCCTGGTTGACCAGATAGTCCATGGCGTGGTCGAAGGTGTACGCCATGC
>CAKZOQ010000066.1 GCA_937136445.1 uncultured Gemmatimonadota bacterium | reverse complement strand
CGGATGGCCACGGCCACGTCGTTGAAGACGCAGAACCCCTCGCCTCGGGCGGGGAAGGCGTGGTGTGTCCCACCCGCGAGGTTCACCCCCACCCCGTCCCCCAGGGCCGCGCCGGCGGCGCCCAGCGTGCCCCCGACCGACCGACGGGAGCGCTCCACCAGCTCCGGTGACCAGGGAAAGCCGATGCCTCGGACCTCCGACTGCTCCAGCTCGCCGGACACCACGCGCCTCAGGTAGCCGGCATCGTGGACCCGTAGGAGCTCGACGTCGGTGGCGGATTCGGGGACCTGGAGCTCCCCCAGATCCCGGGCCGCCACCGCCTCCCGGAGCAGGCGGTACTTCTCCATGGGAAAGCGGTGCTCCGGGGGGAGGGGGAGGACGAAGTGGTCGCAGTAGAAAACGCGCACGGGATGATCGGGGTGGCCCGGAGTGTGCAAGTGTCGCAGGCGGACAGATGGACGCAGATCCACCCCTTCGCCTCGGAGTCCCTACATTAACGGGGCCTCCGGGCCTGGGGCAGGCAGAACAACGCACCATGAAGGAGCGAGATGCGACGCGGAGGACAAGGTCGGGGGCGGTGCGTGGAGCGGGTGTGTAGGGGCCGGTCGGACGGGGTCGTGACCCTTCTGGTGTCGGCCTTCCTGGCACTCCTGGTCGGTGGGGCGTCGGGCCTGGCCGCCCAGGAGGGAGCCCTGGAGGGACGGGTCCGCGACGACGAGGGGTCGGTGATACGGGGGGCCGTGGTGGAGCTCCTTCGGGCGGAGGAACGCTTGCGCGCGGTGGAGACCGACGACCTGGGATTCTTCCGCCTCTCCCGTCTGATGCCCGGCCCCGCCGAGGTGCGCGTATCCGGGCTGGGGTACGCGGCGACCGAATCCACGGTGGAGGTGCCGACATCCGGGTCGGTGGAGATCGACTTCGTCCTGGCTCGGCAGGCCATCGAGGTGGAGGGGATCGAGGTGGAGGCGGAGCGTTCCCGGGAACGAATCCGCTTCGAGGAGATCGGCGGCGCCACCATCCGGGAGTTGGAGCTGGAGGACCTCAAGCGAGTCCCCGGTCTGGCGGAGGCGGATCCCCTGCGTACCGTGGAGGTGCTCCCCGGGGTGGTCTCAACCTCGGACTTCACGGCGTCCTTCAACGTCCGGGGAGGGTCCGCCGACCAGAACCTCATTCTCCTGGACGGCGTGCCCATCTTCAGCCCCTTCCACCTCGGGGGCTTCTTCAGCGTCTTCAACGCCGACATGCTGGACCGGGCCGAGCTCCGCTCTGGTGGGTTCGCGGCAGAGCACGGTGGGCGGGTCTCGTCGGTGCTGGACATCGAGAGCGACGCCGGGGACGGGAGCTTCCAGGCGGACGCTGGCGTCTCGCTCCTGGCGTCCCGGCTTGCGTTGGGGGGTGGGGTCCCCGAGGGCCTGGCCGGTGCGCTGGGCTTCCAGAACGTCCGCTGGCGGATGTCGGCTCGGCGCTCCTACTTCGACATCCTCCTCAAGCCCTTCTTCGAGTTTCCCTACCACCTCACCGACCTCCAGACCGTCGTGGAGGGCTGGACCTCCGCCGGGGACCGCTTCACGGTGACGGCTTACACCGGCGAGGACGTGCTGGACCTCACCCGCCTGGACCCCGAGGACTTCCCGCTACGCATCGACTGGGACTGGGGGAACGACCTGGTGGGCCTTCGCTGGACCCGGCCACGCCGGGGGGGAGGCTCGCTGGACATCCGGGCCAACGCCTCCCGGTTCGGCACCGGGCTCTCCTTCCCCGACTTCCAGGATACGAACTTCACCAGCGCCATCCGCCAGGCTCAGCTCCGCGGCGACCTGGAGGTACGCCCCTGGGCCGGCTGGCGGATGAAGGTCGGGGCCCAGGGCCAGCTCTACGGCTACGACAACCTGGCCACGACCGGGGGGACCGAGTTCACCCAGGGCGAAGGGACGGCCACCCTCCTGGGTGGCTACGGCCAGGTGGTTTGGCAGCGTCCGGCAAGCTGGCTGGTGGAGGCGGGGGTGCGGCTGGACCACTGGCGTCCGAATCCTGGCGAGGAGGTGAGCGAGTGGTCCCCTCGCGTGGCCGTGAAGCGGTTCTTCGGCGGCGGGGACGGTGCCGTGAAGCTGGCGGCGGGGCGCTACACCCAGTTCCTCCACTCCCTCCGCGACGAGGAGCTCCCCCTGGGGCTGGACATCTGGGTGCTCTCGGGCGCCCGGGCGCCCCACGTGGTGTCGGACCAGATCCAGTTCGGGGTGGAAGGCTACCCCGGCGCGGGCTGGTTCCTCTCGGCGGAGTCCTACCTGCGCAGCTTCGACGGGGTGGTGACCTTCAACGGCGCGGAGGACCCCAACGACCCCCGGGATGACATCCTGTCCGGGGAGGGCATCTCCTGGGGCGTCGACGTCATGGCCCGACGGGAGACGGGTCCGGTCACCGGCTGGCTGGCCGTCTCCTTCCTGAAGGCGGAACGTACCTTCCCCGACCCCTTCAGCCCCTTCGTCCCGGCGCCTGACGTCACCTTCGCTCCCATCTTCGACCGGCGGGGGGACGTGGACCTGGTCCTCCGCCTCCCCCTCCCTGGGGGCTGGGAAGGAGGCCTCCGCTGGAACGTGGGGACGGGCACGCCCTTCACGCGGGCCGTCGGCTCCTACGCGACCTACTCCCCGCGCTTCGTCCAGAACGAGGGGCGCCTGAACTGGGCCGGCGCCACCGAAGGCGACGACGGGTCCCACTACGCCGTCTACCTGGAGGACCGGAATTCGTCGCGTTACCCCACCTATCACCGCCTGGACCTCAGCGCACGGAAGAGCTGGTACCCCTCCTGGGGCACCATCACGCCGTATCTGAACCTGG
>CAKZOQ010000065.1 GCA_937136445.1 uncultured Gemmatimonadota bacterium | reverse complement strand
ACCTTCACCCTCAACGGAGCCTCGACCACCGTCGACGCCCCGGCCGACATGCCCCTCCTCTGGGTCCTCCGGGACCTGCTGGATCTCAAGGGTACCAAGTACGGCTGCGGCGTCTCCGAGTGCGGGGCCTGCACCGTCCACCTCAACGGTCGTCCCACCCGGAGCTGTCAGGTCCGGGTCGAGACCATCGACGGCGATGACGTGACGACCATCGAGGGGCTCTCGCCCGACGGACAGCACCCGCTGCAGGACGCCTGGCGCGAGCTCGACGTCCCCCAGTGCGGCTACTGTCAGGCCGGCCAGCTCATGACGGCGGCAGCGCTGCTGGAACGGGTGCCCAACCCGACGGACGAGCAGATCGACCAGCTCATGGACACCAACCTCTGCCGATGCGGCACCTACATCCGGATCCGCGAGGGGATCAAGCAGGCGGCGGCACGGATGGCCACCACCGACGGAGCCGGCAGCGCCGAGGAGGGAGCATGAACACGACCATGGAGCGACGACACTTCCTGAAGATCGGCGCCCTCGCCGGCGGGGGCCTGGTGGTCTCCAGCTACTTCGACCTGGGCGGCCTCGCCGCGGACGAAGCCGTGGGAGCCGCCGCGAACGCCACCCTGAACGGCCACGTGCGCATCGCCACCGATGGAACGGTGACCATCCTCGCCCAGAATCCGGAGATCGGGCAGGGCGTGAAGACCATGCTCCCCATGCTCATCGCCGAGGAGCTCGACGTGAGCTGGGACCAGGTCACCGTGGAGCAGGCGGACCTGAACACCGACCTCTACGCGGCGCAGTTCGCGGGTGGCAGTCGGGCCACACCGACCCACTTCATGCCGCAGCGGCAGGTGGGAGCCTCGGCGCGGCACGTTCTACTTGGGGCCGCCGCCCAGCGCTGGGGGGTGGACCGCGAGGAGCTGACCACGGAGGCCGGCGTCGTGCACCACCGGGCCAGCGGTCGCTCCGCAGGCTACGGTGAGCTGGTGGACGAAGCCGCCACCCTCCCCGCCCCCGACCCGGAGACCATCCCCCTGAAGGACGCCTCCGACTTCACCATCATCGGGACGGACAAGGGCAACGTCGACATCGACGCCATCGTCACCGGGGAGCCCCTCTTCGGCATCGACTTCACGCTGCCGGGCATGCTCTACGCCGTGTACCAGAAGTGCCCGGTCTACGGGGGCGGAGTGGTGCGAGCCAACCTGGACGAGGTCCGGGCGGCACCCGGCGTCCAGGACGCCTTCGTCATCGAGGGCGGCGACGATCTCCAGGGGCTCCTCTCCGGCGTCGCCATCGTCGGCGACAACTGGTGGCTGGTGAACCAGGCTCGGGAGAACGTGCTCCAGGTGGAGTGGGACGAGGGTGCTACCGCCTCCCAGAGCAGCGCCGGCTTCGATGCCGATGCCCGAGCGCTCCTTGAGCGCGATGCGCCGGGGATGCCCCTTCGCTCCGACGGCGACTTCGCGGGGAGCTGGTCCACCGCCGAGCACCGGGTGGAGGCCGACTACGACTACCCCTTCCTCGCCCACGCTCCGCTGGAGCCACAGAACTGCACCGCCCTCTTCGACAACGGACGGCTGGAGCTCTGGGCTCCGACCCAGACGCCGGCCCGGGGCCGGGGGATGGCCGCGGAGGTCCTGGGCATCGCGGAGGAGGACATCACCCTCCACCTCGAGCGGATGGGCGGAGGCTTCGGACGTCGACTGTACAATGACTTCCTGGTGGAGACGGCGGCCATCGCCGAGCGTCTCGAAGGGACGCCGGTCAAGCTCCTCTGGACCCGTGAGGACGACACCCGGCACGACATGTACCGGCCGGGTGGCTGGCACCGGCTCCAGGGTGGCGTGAACGCCGACGGTGAGCTCCAGGCGTGGCGCAATCACTTCGTCTCCTTCGGCGAAGGGGACCGGTTCGCCTCCAGCGCCGGCCTCGGGGACGACGAGTTCCCCGCCGGCTGCGTGCCCCACATGGAGATGGGTGCCAGCCTCATGCCCTTCGGGATCCCCACCGGTGCCCTGCGTGCCCCGGGGAGCAACGCGCTGGCCTTCGTCTACCAGTCGTTCCTGGACGAACTGGCCGATGAAGCCGGGGTGGACCCCCTTCGCTTCCGACTCGACCTCCTGGCGGCGGCAGGCCCGGAGACCGAGCAGGATCCGGTCCGCATGAGCCGCGTGCTGGAGGAGGTCGGAGAGATGTCCGGATGGGCCAACCGGGGGAATCTGCCTCGGGGTCGCGGCATGGGCATCGCCTTCCACTTCTCCCACATGGGGTACGTGGCGGAGGTGGTCGAGGTCACGGTGGCCCAGGACGGCGCCCTCTCCGTGGACCGGGTCTGGGCGGCGGTGGACGTGGGCCGGCACATCATCAATCCGCTGAACGCCGAGAACAACGCCCAGGGCGGCGTCCTCGAGGGGCTCTCCCACGCTCTGGGCCAGGCCATCACCTTCGAGAACGGTCGGGCGGTGGAAGGCAACTTCGACACCTTCCCGCTCCTCCGGATGTCCCAGACACCTGGAACGGTGGCGGTGCGCTTCGTCGAGACGGACCACCCGCCGTCGGGGCTGGGCGAACCCACCCTGCCGCCGGTCCTCCCGGCCCTCTGCAACGCCATCTTCGACGCCACCGGATACCGGATCCGCAGCCTTCCGGTCTCCAAGCACGACCTGAGCTGGGCGTGAGTCGGGGTTGATCGGCGGGTTCCTGAAACGCCTCTGGGAGGGGGTGCGCCGGGCGCTTCGTGTCCTCACCCGGCCGGTGCGCCGGAGCGGGGGGCTCAAGGGCACGGTCATCCAGCCCTACCGGGGGTACGGAACGCGTCAGGAGGTCTACCTGAAGGGGCGGGTGTTCCGGCAGCCGCGCTTCGGGCAGG
>CAKZOQ010000064.1 GCA_937136445.1 uncultured Gemmatimonadota bacterium | reverse complement strand
GGCGGCAGAGGTTGGCCGCCTCCATGGAGGTGTCGATGATGATCTGGGCGTCCTCTCGTGCGGACTCGTCCAGACCCTCCTGCAGAAGGAGGTCGGCGTGCCCCAGGATGACCCCGAGGAGGTTGTTGAAGTCGTGGGCCACCCCACCGGCCAGAAGACCCAGCCCCTCCAGCTTCTGGGCGTGGAGCACCTGTTTCTGGAGCCGCTCCCGTTCTTCCTCCGCCCGGATGCGGTCGGTGATGTCGTGGAAGGACCAGATGCGTCCCGGCAACTCCTCGGAGCGGATCGGGGCGGTATGGGCCTGGTAGCCCGTACCGTTGGCCATGAAGAGGAAGCCCTCGGCCGCACCCCGTTCCGGGCTCACCACGCGGAGCCACTCGGGAATCGGCTCCCCGGGTGCCAGGCGACCCGCCACCCGGTTCAGCGCCTCCCGGGCCGGCGACCCCACGAGGTCGTCGTCGGCTTCCACCAGCGTCCGGAAGCCGGGGTTGGCCTCGATGACCTCTCCGTCGGGGCCGGAGACCAGGATGGCCTCGTCGGTGGTGGTGAGGACCAGCTCCAGCCGCCGCTTTCCGGTCTGGAGCTCCCGGCGCGCCCGCTGGGCGCCGGCCAGGAGGGCGCCGGCGAGGAGGGTGGTGAGGATGATGCCGTTGGAGAAGCTCCAGGTCAGGAGGAGGGTCTCGGAGTCGGTGCCGCCCACCAGCGGACCGCGGCCGGCCTCGGCACCCCATAGGGCCAGAGCGGTGACGAGCGAGCTGCCCAACGCCGCTCCCACCACCCCCAACCGGACGGCGCACCAGACCAGGAAGGGGAAGGACAGGAAGAAGATCCGCGCGACGATGGAACCTGGAGGTGCCAGGAAGGTCAGGCCTCCGGTGAGGGCCAGCGCCACCAGGACCCCGGCGAGCTCCTTGAGGAAGGCAGGGGAGCGGGGACGAGTCGCCCAGAGGGACAGGACCGGGGGCGCGATGAGCAGCATCCCCACGCCGTGGGTCGCCCACCACCGCAACCAGATGGGTCCGAAGGAGGAGGCGGGAGAGAGCCCGGACAAGACCAGCGAGGAGACGCTGATGACCGCCGCGAGGAGGGCTGCCAGGCCGGCAGCCACGAACACCAGGAGGAGGACGTCCCAGACCCGCTCCAGCGCTCGGTCGAAGCCCACCCGGCGGAGGATCCACGCGGGAAGGCCGATCTCCAGGCCGTTGGCCAGCCCGGTCAACACCACGTGCAGGAGCGGGTCTCCGGTCAGGAGGGTGATGCCGGCCCCGCCCACCACGACGCCCGGCCAGACGGGGAAGGGCACGAGGAGTGCCACCGAGAGGGCCACGCCGCTCCCCACCCAGACCAGCCGGGCGGGCTCGACGCCACTCGTCTGCCCCAGGGCCAGCGTCCCGTAGCCCAGGGCGAGATAGGCCACGGCGAGAGCCAGATTCACCAGGATGGGACGAGCCTGGACTCGGGTCACAGAGTGCTCCTTCGGAGTTGACGGAGGTGTCGAACGACGGGCCCCCGGCAATGTGTCCCCCGTGAGATCTCCCACAAGTATGGGGCGCTCTAGCGAACCTCCACCGGTGTGGGTCCCTGGTGCACCGTCCCGGGATCACCTCCGGCGAGGACGTACTCCCAGGCATCGACCATCCCTTCGAAGGAGAAGCGCCGGGCGTGCCGGGCCCGTGCCGAGGCGGCCATGGCGGCCCGGGCCGACCCGTCGTCCAGGAGCTCCGCGACGGCGTCGGCGATGGCCTGGGGTGCAGGCTCCACGATGCGGCCCGGTGCCTCGGCGTCGGGGTCGCCGGGCTCCCCGGGAGCCAGCGCCTCGTCGGCCCCGCTCACCGGTGTGCTCACCACCGGCACCCCGGCGGCCAGCGCCTCCAGCATGGCGTTGGCCATCCCCTCCTTGTCGGAGGTCAACAGAAAGAGATCCAGGGCCGCAAGCACCCGGGACACGTCCTCCTGGAAGCCCAGGAAGTGGACCCGGTCCGCCAGCCCCATCGTCCGGGCTCGGGCCTGGAGCGAGTCCTTTAGCTCCCCGGTGCCGGCCAGGGCCAGGTGGACGGATTGGTCCAGCCGACGGACGGCCTCCAGCATGCGGTCGATCCGCTTCTGACCGGCGAGGCGGGTCACGCTCCCCACCACCGGAGCATCCACCGGGAGGCCCAAGGCCCGGCGCGCATCGGTCCGGTCCGGGGGGTCTCCGGGAAGCTCGATCCCATCGTAGACGGTGACCATCCGTCGAGGGTCGGCCAGGGGGAGGTCGGCCACGAAGTCGGCGCGGATGCCGTCGGCGTTGATCAGGACGGCGTCGGTCCAGCGCCGGAGCGCCAGCCGATAGGTCCAGTGGCGGCGGGGCAGGTCCGTGGAAAGGCCGATGCGGGCGACGACGCGGGGCACGTCCGCCCAGGTGGCGGCCATCCCCGCCAGCCAGAGCTTCTTGTAGGTGCTCACCAGGAGGGCGTCGGGCTCCCACGCCCGGAGCTGCCGGGAGAACCGGAAGGCGTCGGAGAACATGAGGTGCCCTCCGAGCCGGCCGACGGACGCGGATACGTCCATGGATTCGGCCCGTTCCCGCATGGCCTCGTCCCGGCAGAAGAACCGAACCTCGTGTCCCCGCGCCTGCAGCCCCTGGAGGAGGAGGAGGCACCACTTCTCACCCCCTCCGAACCGGGCCGCCCCGTTGTGGGCCGCGATGCGGAGGCGGACCGCCTGGGCGGACACTTCGGGGGCGGGAGGCTAGCCGTCCCCGGCCAGCGCGCCGTCGAATTCGATGCGGTTGTGGGTCCCGTCGCAGAAGGGCTTGTTGGTGGACTCGCCACAACGGCACAGGAAGAACGGCTTGCCTTCCCGCGTTTTCAACTCGTTGCCGTCGGCGTCCAGGAGGGTCGGACCGCCCTCGATCTTGAGGGAACCGTTCCGGCTGATGGTGATGGTCACGTCGGACACGTCGGGCCTTCCTGGACCTGGGGTGATGGGTTCGGGTACCCGGCCCCAAACCCCCGACGATCCGTGCAGTTCCGACCCTCTGGATGGCGTCCCGGGCGGCTTGGAGCGGCGTCCGGCCATCGATAGATTCCCGGCGACCCCCAGGGCCCACCCGGGGGCCGTCCGACGAACCCCACACCGAGGCATCACCCGTGATCCCGGTCCACCGCAGGAAGTCCGTCCCCGTCGACGTGGGAGGCGTGACCATCGGCGGCGACGCCCCCGTCGTGGTGCAGTCCATGACCAACACCGACACGGCGGACGTGGACTCCACGGTCGCCCAGGTGAAGCTGCTGGCCGACGCCGGCTCGGAGTTGGTCCGCGTCACCGTGAACAACGACCAGGCGGCGCAGGCGGTGCCGGAGATCGTGGAGCGGCTCCGCACCGACGGGTACGACACCCCCATCGTCGGGGACTTCCACTACAACGGTCACATCCTGTTGACGAAGTACCCGGACACGGCCCAGGCGCTGGCAAAGCTGCGCATCAACCCCGGTAACGTCGGGGCCAAGCGCCGGGACGAAAACTTCCAGCAGATCGTCGAGGTGGCCATCCGCCACGACAAGCCGGTGCGCATCGGGGTGAACTGGGGCTCGCTGGATCAGCGCCTCCTCACCGAGCTCATGGACGCCAACGCCGAGGCCGACGATCCCAAGAGCGCGGACGAGGTCCTCATGGACGCCATGGTGGAGAGTGCAGTGCGCTCTGCCGCCCTGGCCGAGGAGACGGGGCTGGCCCACGACAAGATCGTCATCAGCACCAAGGTCTCGACGGTGCGAAAGCTCATCTACGTGTATCGGGAGATCGCGGCGCGCTGTGACTACCCGTTGCATCTCGGCCTGACCGAGGCAGGCCTGGCCAACAAGGGCATCGTCGCCACCACCGCCGGCCTGGCGCCCCTGCTGTTGGAGGGAATCGGCGACACCATCCGGGTCTCGCTGACCCCCAAGCCCGGCGGCGACCGGGCCGAAGAGGTCCGCGTCGCCCAGCAGGTCCTCCAGTCCCTGGAGATCCGCTCGTTCGAGCCGCAGGTGACCTCGTGCCCCGGGTGCGGGCGGACCACCTCCACCTTCTTCCAGGAGATGGCCGAGGACATCACCGGCTACATCCGGGAGCAGATGCCCGTCTGGCGCGAGGAATACCCGGGGGTGGAGGAGATGGAAGTCGCCGTCATGGGGTGCGTGGTCAACGGCCCCGGCGAATCCAAGTACGCCAACATCGGGATTTCGCTGCCCGGAACCTTCGAGGAGCCCAAGGCGCCGGTGTACATCGACGGCGAGCACGCCACCACGCTCAAGGGCGATGGGCTCGTGGAGGAGTTCAAGGGACTCCTCCTGGAGTACATCGAGAAGACCTACGGGCGGGAGCCGGCAGGGGCCGGCGCGGAGTAGCGGCGAGCGGTCGGCCTTCCCAAGCTTTAGGGCATGAACGACTCTCTTCTCCCCCCGCTGGCCATCGGCCTGGGGCTGGGCTTGCTGGTAGGGCTCCAGCGCCAGCACGCCGAGAACCGCATGGCGGGGATCCGCACCTTCGCCCTGGTGACGGTCCTCGGGGTTCTCGCCGGGGCGCTGGGCAGGGAGCAGGGAGGGTGGGTCGCGGCGGCGGGCCTCCTCAGCGTCGCCGCCTACTTCGTCGTGGCGAACCTGGTTCTGCCCCGCCGGGACGACGCCGCGCACCGAGTCCGCTTCTGGGTTATCGAGCAGGATGCGGATGGCATCATCCACACAATCCACGGGGCGGATAGGTGATGTGGGGCGCAGTTGC
>CAKZOQ010000063.1 GCA_937136445.1 uncultured Gemmatimonadota bacterium | reverse complement strand
CTCGCCGAGCTCCTGCCGGAGGCGTTCGAGGGCATCGACGATCCCGACAAGCTCCGGGTCACCCTTCACGACCTCCTCTCCATGACGACCGGACTCGAAGGGACCAGCTTCGGGAACTACGGCGCCTGGGTCGCCTCCGACGACTGGATCGAATTCGCCCTCGAGCGGCCGGTCGTCTGCGAGCGGGGCGGGGGGTGCATGACCTACAGCACCGGCAACTCGCACCTGGCCTCCGCGATCCTCACCCGTGCCACCGGGATGAGCACCCGGGTGTACTTCCGCGAGGTGCTCTTCGGGCCGCTCGGCATCACCGCCCGCGCATGGGACCGGGGCCCGGACGGCATCTATCTCGGGGGAAACAACATGTCCCTCACCCCCCGCGAACTGCGGCGCTTCGGCCAGCTCTACCTGGATGGAGGAGTCTGGGAGGGGCGCCAGATCGTCCCCACTCCCTGGGTCGGCCAGTCGTGGGGGCAGTACACCACCTCGCCCTGGAACGGCCACGAGTACGGCTACTTCTGGTGGACGCGGGAGTTCGGCGGAGAGACCGTGCGCTTCGCCTGGGGCTACGGAGGGCAGTTCATCTTCGTCGTGCCCCGGATGGAGCTCGTCGTGGTCGTGACCTCACGTCTCTGGAATCGCCCCTCCGGCATCGATCACAACGACCGGATCTACGACTTCCTCTCGGATGTCGTCATCCCGGAGATGCGGACGTGGGCGCCGCCGTCGCCGGCGCGGGCTCGCTGAGCCCCCGCTACCCCTCCCGCAGCGACTCCGCCGGCTGCACCCGCGACGCCCGCCGTGCCGGCAGCCAGCAGGCCAGCGCCCCCACGGCCAGCATCGACGTCGCCACGGCCCCGAAGGTCAGCGGATCCCCCGGCTCGACGCCGTAGAGCATCCCCTGGAGCACGCGGCTCGAGAACCAGGCGGCCACCAGCCCCACCACCACGCCCGCCGCCACCACACGGATCCCCTGCCCCACCACCAGCGCCCGCACCCGCCCGGCGTCGGCGCCCAGCGCCATGCGCACCCCGATCTCCCGGGTCCGGCGCGCCACAGCATACGACAGCACCCCGAAGAGGCCCACCATCCCCAGGATCAGGGCCAGCGCCGAGGTCACCCCCAGCACCATCAGCGTCGAGGTGAGCCCCTGCATCGACTCCTCGGCCAGGCTCTCCATGGTGTACACCCGATACATGGGCGCCTCGGGTGCGACTTCGCTCACCAGAGCCCGGACCTCGGGGACCAGGTCGGCGGCGCGGGGCGAGCGGACCACGTGGCCCGGTGACGCCATGGCCCAGGACTCCGGCGTAGGGCCGACCAGGGGCAGGTAGATCATGGGGTCGGCCTCCTGGCGAAGGTCCTCCTGCAGGACGTCCTCCACCACCCCGACGACGGTGTAGCGCGTCTCGCCCTCGGCGGAGCGGAGCGTCTGGCCCACCGCCTCCGCCGTCGGCCACAGCAGGCGCGCGGCGGATTCGCTCACCACGGCGGTGGCGCGGCCGGAGGTCTCCTCGTCCGCGGTGAAGACCCGTCCGCGCAGGAGCTCCACGCCCATCGTGCCGAAGTAGTCGCCGTCGGCGAAGGTGAAGCCCAGGAGCGGTGCGCTCGCCGGGTCGGCCACGGAGGTTCCGGGAAGGAAGCGCTGGACGCCCAGCGACTCGTTCAGCGGCACGTTTTCCACGATCCCCGTCGCCTCGACGCCGGGCAACGCGGCCAGCCGCTCCGAGAAATCCAGGTGGAAGCGGGCGAAGCTCGGGCCGTCCACCAGATGCTCCTGGTCCGGCGCGATCTGGAAGGTCAGCAGGTCCCGGGTGTCGTAGCCGGGATCCACGTCGCTCACCGCCACGAAGCTCCGGGCCAGCAGCCCCGAGCCCACCAGGAGGACCAGCGCCAGCGCCGTCTGCCCTGCCACCAGCAGGTTCCGCCACGCCGAGCCACCTGCCGTGGAGCCGCGCACGCCGTCCTTCAATGCGGTCAGCTCCCCCCGCGAACCCCGCAGCGCCGGGCCGAAGCCGCAGAGGAGGGCGGCCAGCACGCTCAGCGCCCCCGTCATCGCCAGCGCCGTGCCCGTCAGCCGTACCTCGTCCAGGCGGGGGACGAAGTCCGGGACCCCCTGCACCAGCACCGGGAGGCAGAGGAGCGCGAGGCCCACCGCCCCGACCCCGGCGGCCCCGGCCACCACCACCGCCTCGGCCATCAGAGCCCGCAGCCGCCGTCCGCGGCCCGCCCCCAGCGCCGTCCGCACCGCCATGTCCCGCCGACGGTGCTCCACGCGCACCAGGAAGAGGTTGGCCACGTTGGCGCAGGCGATGAGGAGCACCAACCCCACCGAGCCCAGCAGCACCCAGAGCGGCCCACTGGCATCGCCCAGCAGCTCGGCCTTCAGCGGCCGTACCACCGGCCGGTACCGCTCCATGAGGCGGGCGTTGGTCGTCGACCAGCCGTAGCGCTCGGGGATGCGATCCGCCAGGCGGTCCAGCTCCGCCGTCAGCCCACCCAGGTCCGTGCCGGGCGTCACCCGCGCCACCATGCCCCACCCGAAGCGGGGCTGTTCGTCCTCTCCGATGCGGACCGGCTCCGGAATCCAGAGCTGCACGCCCTCGTAGGGGAACCAGAGCTCCGGACCCAGCACGGCCACCACCGTCCGGTCCTGGCCGCCGGCGAAGATGGTTTCGCCGATGACGCCGGGGTCCCGCCCGAACCAGTTCGTCCACATGGCGTGGCTCAGCACCACGTCCGGGTCGGGGTGGTCCTCGGCGGGGAGACTGCCCAGCAGGGGCTCCACCCGCAGCGTCTCGAAGAGCGTCCAGGAGGCCACACCCATGACCACCCGCTCCACCCGGTCGCCCAGGCGGGCGGTGTTGGTGAAGTCGTTCCAGATCGCGACGTCCCCGAGCCCCTGCGCCTCCCGGTACTGGTGGAAGAACTCCGGCGATAGCGGGAACTCGCCCGGGAAATCGGTGCCCGGCGCCGACCCCGCCACGTACACCAGCTCCTCGGGCTCGCCGTAGGGTAGAGGCGCCAGGAGCACCCGGTCCACGAGCGCGAAGAGCGCCGTGTTCACCCCGATGGCCAGCGCCAACGTCCCCACCGCCACCGCCGTGAACCCCGGCACCCGCGCCAGCGCTCGAGCCGCCTGGCTCAGCTCCCGTCCCCACTCGATCATCGTCGTCTTCATCCCCATCCCCTCGTCCTCGAGTCGTCGTTCGTCGTCCATCCAGCGCCCCGCCGGGGTGGGCGACCAGCGCTCCGCCGCCGCCCCCCGCGCCAGGTCCCACCCCTGCCCCGCTGCCTCCCTCGTCCAAGCGATCCGCCCCTGCTCCCCGGCCCGCTCCAGATCGCAGGCGACCTGATGGCGGATCTCGTCCCCGAAGCGGCCCCGGAAGGCCCTCGGGTAGAGGCGAAGCAGTGCGCGGACCGCGGCGTCGACCCAGCGTCTCACGCAGGCCGCTCCGCCATGCCCAGGCGATCGCGAGCCAACGCCGCCGCCGCCTGCAGCCTCCGGGTCTCCGCTGTGAGCAGACCCAGGCCGCCGGAGGTGAGGCCGTAGTATTGGCGGGGCCGGCCCGGATGGGGCGGCGTGTCCACCGGCGCCTCCACCTCCTCGATGAGCCCCCGATCCATGAGCCGCGCCAGCAGCCGGTAGAGCGAGGCCGCGCGGGGCGCCAGCGCGCCGTCGGATTCCTCCTCGACGGCCTCCTTCAGAGCGTAGCCGTAGAGCGGCTCGTCGGCCATCGCCAAGAGCACGTGGTACTCCAGGCGGCTCAGCGCGTCGTCGGGCTTCGAGGGGGTCATGCGGGCGTCGCTCCGGGCAATATCTCGTCGTGTATATATACAGACGGAGTAATTACCCGGATGGTTTCAGGCGAGGGGAGGCGGGAGGCCCGCCGTCCGGTCCTAGGGCTGATCCCGCGGACCGTCGGCGAGGAGGTTCTCCTCGTCGCTGGCCCGCCGGTCCTCCTCGATCTGTCGATCCACGGTGTCGTCGCGGGAGACGTCGCCCTGCCTGCGACTCTCCGGGCTCGGGGTACGGGCCTCCGGCGGGCCGCCGGTGGCCGGCATCGGGACCCCACCCTCGCCCTGGAATCGGACCAGGTACTCTGGCGACGGGAGGGAGATGCCGGCGTTCTCCAGCTCCAGCTTCACCAGCCGGACGGCCTCGCTGCGAACCCGAAGATACTCGGCCTTCTCCTGGTCCACCCACCCCAGGAAGCGAAGGCTCACCCAGGACTCGCCCAGATCCAGGACGATGGCCTCCGGGGCGGGCTCGTCCATGACGCCCTCCATGGACCGGAGCGTGCGCATCCCCACCTCCCGGGCCTCCGCCAGGTCGTCGCCGGTTCCCACGCCCACGTCGAACTGGAAGCGCCGGCGCGGATTGCGGGTGTAGTTCAGCAGCGGCTTGCCGAACACCAGGGCGTTCGGGAGCCGGATGTGGTTCCCGTCCAGCGTCATCAGGATGGTCTCGCGAGGGGTGAGGCGCACCACCTTCCCCTCGAAGTTCTCCACCACCACGTGATCGTTCTGGGCGAAGGGCTGACGGACGGCCATGAAGAAGCCCGCCAGGTAGTTCTCCACGATGTCCTTGAAGGCGAAGCCCAACGCCAGACCCGCCAGTCCCGCGGTTCCCACTACGGCGCCCACGAGGGCGGTGGCCTCCACGATCTCCAGCGCCACCACGATCCCCAGCGCCACCACCACGAGCTGGATGAGGCGCGCCACGAGCTGGCGCAGGAAGGGATTGCGGGACTGGAGAAAGGACGGCCCACCCCACCGACCCAGCAGGTTGCCCAGGAGCACCGACAGGAATACCACGAAGAGCGCCACCACAGCCAGCGGCAGGAAGGCGACGGCGTCCAGGCCGAGGTCGCGGAGCCGGACCCAGGTGGGCTCCAGCCGGTCCGCCACCGAGGTGGTGAGCCGGATCTCGCTCGCCACGTAGAGGACGCCCTCGCGACTGCCGGCCAGCTCCTCGGCTCGCTCGGCGGCCTGGGCCTCGGAGACGGTGCCCCGCAGGCGGACGATCCCCGCCTCCACCTCCACCCGGATCCCGGACAGCGCCGCGACCCGGTCGAACAGGGCCTGAAGCTGCTGGCGGATCTCCTCGTCGCTCTCCTCCCGGTCCGAGGTGAGCTCCTCGGGCTCCGGCGGGAGGGAGTCGGCCGCCGCCGAGTCCTGGGTCACCGAGTCCTGGAGCAGGGTGTCCCGGACGACCGAATCGGTGGGGGGGACCTGCTGGGCCCGCACGGCGTGGGGTCGCGCGGCCGCCAGGACCAGAACGAGGCCGAGGAGCAGGACGAGGCGGAGGGCGACGAAGGGTCGAGGACCGGGAAGCATCGCAGTAGGGTCGCGCGACGTCCGACCCGCCGCAAGACGATCCCGGCGTGCCTTCCCGCCGGCTTCCCCGGGGAGTGGTGGGGCGGCGTCCGCGCGGTTATCTCCCCTGCCGGGAAGCGGCACGGGGTCGCTTCGGACCAGGGGCGCACGGGAGGCGGGGATGCGGGGACGGCAGGGACGGATGCGGGGACGGGCGATGACCATGGCGGCCTGCCTGACGGTGGCGACGGCGGGATGGGTGCTGCCGGGACGGGAGCTCCCGGGACAGGAACCGGCGTCGCAGGAGCTCCCCTCGTCCTGGACGGAGCCGGTGGAGCCCTTCGCCCTGGGCGAAGAGCTTTGGTACGTGGGCACGGCGGAGCTCGGGTCCTATCTGTTCACCTCCGACGACGGCCATATCCTCCTGGACGTGCCGCTCCAGGACAACGTCGAGCAGGTGGAGGCCAACATCCGGACGCTGGGCTTCGACCCCGCCGACGTCCGCATCATCCTCACCACCCAGGCCCACTTCGACCATGTGGGCGGCGTCGCTTCCTTCGCCCGCCGGCACGGCGCCCGGGTCTTCATGAGCGCCGCCGATGCGGAGATGGCGGCTCGTGGCGGCGCGGGCCCCGGCGCCGAGGGCCTCACCGGCTACCAGCCCGTGCGGGCCGCCCGCATTCTGGGGCACCTGGACCGGGTGCGCCTCGGGGGCTGGGAGCTGACGGCCCATCAGACGCCGGGCCACACCCCCGGATGCACCAGCTGGTCCGGGACCGCCCGCGTCGGGGAGGACCCGGTTCCCTTCGTCGTGGGGTGTTCCCTGGGGGTGCTCCCCGGCTACACCCTCCACGGTGCGGAGCCCACCTACCCGGGGATCGACACCGACTTCTGCCGGAGCGTGGCGCACCTCCGTAGTCTCCCGGGCGAACTCTTCCTGGGCGCTCACGCCTCCTTCTTCGGGCTCGCCTCCAAGCGTCGGGCCCAGGAGGGCGGCGAACTCCGCGCCTTCGTCGATCCGGACCGGTACCGGGACTACCTGGACCGGAACGCGGCGCGCATCGACTCGGTTCTGGTGGCCCAGGGCGTCCCGGGCGGGTGCGCCCAGGTCCTGGAAGAGGCGACGGACCCGGATCGGACGGCCATCCTCCAGGCCAGCCGAGCGTTCTCCCGGGCCTACGTCCAGGGAGACACCGCCGCGGTCCGCGCCCTCTACACCGAGGACGCCCTCCTCCTCCCCCGAGGGCGCGAGATCCGGGGGCGGGAGGCCATCGCGCGCTACTTCGGCCCAGTGGCCGGTCGGGTGAATCTGAGCCACGCCATGACCTCGTCGTCGCTGGAGATCCGGGACGACCAGGCGGTGGACATCGGGATCTGGTCCAACCGATGGCGGATGGGCGACGGGCCGGAGCAGGAGGCCTCGGCGCGCTACCTGGTGGTCTGGCGCCGGGGCGACGACGGACGTTGGCGCATCGAGACCGACATGTGGCACCAGCCGGGAGGCTGAGGCACCGCAGCCCCCGCCGGTGGGTCCCCGGCCGGCCGCTTTGCGCACCTCGTACTTTCGGTATATGTTCGGGCACCTTCCAAAGTCGTCCTTGAGCCTCGGCCTCGCACGCCCTCCCACCGAGCCCCCATGGCCCTCCCCTACGTCGAGCTCCACTGCCATTCGGGCTTCTCCTTCCTGGACGGCGCCTCGCACCCCGAGGAGCTGGTGATGCGCGCGGCGGAGCTGGGGTATCCGGCGCTGGCGCTGACGGACCACGATGGGCTGTACGGCGCCATGGAGTTCGCCCGGGCGGCCCACCGCGCCGGCATTCAGCCCATCACCGGCGCCGAGGTCACGCTCCGGGGCTGCTTCCCGGGCCGGCCCGAGCCCGGGGACGGCCATCATGTGACCCTTCTGGCCGAGACGCCCCGGGGCTACGCCAACCTCGCCCGCCTCCTCACCGAGTCGCACATGACGGCCGAGGAGCGCGGCGATCCCCGGCTGCCCCTGGAATCGCTCCTGGCTCGCCCCGAGGGGCTGATCCTGCTGACGGGGTGCCGGAAGAGCCCGGTGCTGGCGGCGCTGGACTCCTCAGTGGCCGACGGCGAGGCCTTCCTGGACCGCCTCCTGGGGGCCTTCGGGCCGGGGAACGTCTTCGCCGAGCTCCAGGACAACGCGGTGAAGGGCGACGCCGCCCGGGTCCGTTCGCTGGCCCGCCTCGCCGGGAGCCGGGGGGTGGGCGTGGTGGCCACCGGCAACGTCCACTACCACCGTACCGGGCGGCACCGGCTCCAGGACGTCCTCGTGGCCATCCGGACCCGTTCGACGCTGGACGGGGCCCACGCGGTGCGCCGTCCCAACCGCCTCTTCCACCTCGCCGAACCGTGGGAGATGACCCACCGGTTCCGGAGCCGCCCCGAGGCCCTCACCAACACCCTGCTCGTCGCCGAGCGGTGCGCCGACTTCGACCTGACGCAGGACCTCGGCTACGAGTTCCCCGACTTCCAGGGCTCGGAACGAGGCGGCGCCATGGAGACGCTGGCGGCCATCTGCCTGGCGAAGATCGCCACGCTGTACGAGCCGGGAAGCGCCGAGGAGGCCGACGCCGAGGAACGCCTCCACACCGAGCTGAAGCTGGTGGACCTCCACGGCCTCGGCGGCTTCTTCCTGGTCTACCGCGACATCATGGAGCTGGCCCGGGAGGTGGCGGCGGACGTCCGGGCGGGCTCACCCCGGGCTCGGGCGGGGCTGCCGCCGGGGCGCGGACGGGGCTCCTCCGTGTCGTCCATCATCTGCTACCTCATCGGCCTCTCCCACATCGACCCGGTGAAGAACAACCTCTTCCTGGGCCGCTTCCTCAACGAGGCCCTCCGGAGCGTCCCCGACATCGACCTCGACTTCCCCCGGGACATCCGCGAGGAGCTCATCCTCCGGGTCTACGAGAAGTACGGCCACGACCACACCGGGCTCGTCTGCACCTTCCCCACCTACCGCCTGCGCTCCGCCGTGCGCGAGATCGGGAAGGCGCTGGACCTGCCCCTGGGCGAGCTGGAGAAGCTGGCCAAGCTCTCCGAACACCGTTCCGCCACCGGCCTCGCCGAGGAGATCGCGTCGTTGCCCGAGTTCCGGGAGCGGGCCGACGCCCCGCTGTGGACGATGCTGGGCGAGCTCGCCGGGGAGATCGCCGGGCTGCCCCGCCACATCTCCCAGCACGTGGGCGGCATGATCATCTCCAGCCGTCCCCTGCTGGAGATGGTGCCGCTGGAGCCGGCGGCCTGGGAGGGACGCTTCCTGTGTCAGTGGGACAAGGACTCCTGCGACGACGCCGGCTTCATCAAGATCGACTTCCTGGCGCTGGGGATGCTCTCCCTGGTGGAGGACGCCGTGGACCTCATCACCGAGGCGGGAACGGCGGGGGCGGGAGGCGAGCCGGTGACGGGCGGGGCGCCGGACCTGTCGAGGATCGACTTCGACGACCCGGTGGTCTACGACCGCATCTGCTCCGGCGACACCGTGGGGCTCTTCCAGGTGGAGAGCCGGGCCCAGATCCAGATGGTGCGGCGCACCCGGCCCCGGAACCTGCACGAGCTGGCCATCCAGGTGGCCATCGTCCGGCCCGGGCCCATCGTCGGCGGCGCGGTGAACCCCTTCGTGCGGCGTCGGGAGCTCCTCCGGGAGAACCCCGACTACGAGATCCCCTACCCCCACCCCCTCCTGGAGGACCCCCTCGGCGAGACGCTGGGCGTCATCATCTTCCAGGATCAGGTCCTCACGGTGTGCAAGGCGCTGGCGGGCTTCAGCGACGGCCAGGCCGAGAGCCTGCGCCGGGCCATGAGCCGCAAGCGATCGAAGGAGGCCATGGTGGCCCACTGGCAGGAATTCCGGGACGGCGCCCTGGTCCGCGGCGTGGACGAGACCACGGCCCGGGAGATCTTCCAGCAGGTGACGGCCTTCAGCGAGTTCGGCTTCCCCAAGTCCCACGCCGCCGCCTTCGGCCTCCTGGCGTACCAGTCCGCGTGGCTCCGGGAGTACTAGCCGCTGGAGTACTACGTGGCCCTCTTCAACAAC
>CAKZOQ010000062.1 GCA_937136445.1 uncultured Gemmatimonadota bacterium | reverse complement strand
GCGGCGCGCGTGGGCGCGTGCGCCACGTCGAATTGTAAAGGGCTCCGTCCCCTCTCGCCCCCTCTCGCCCCGTCCCCTCTCGCCCCCCCTCTCGCCCGTCCCCTCTCGCCCGATGGGTCCGGCGGATCCCGCGGTCCATGGTCGAGTCCCGAGCACTTCCCTCCACCGACGGACGACGTCTTCGCCTCCCGGCCTCTCTGGAAGCGCCTCGAGGGCGGGCTGAGACGACGACGCTGTATCGCCTCTTCGCCGTGGAGCAGGCTGCCCGGGCGGATCGGGGTACGCCGGCCTCCCTGCCCGGGCGCGACGAGCTTCTGGTTCGCGACCTGTATTGGCTGGCTGAAGCGACCGCGGTGGACGCATGGCTGGTGCGAAGCCTGCCGGGGTGGTCCGGCGCCCTCGGGGCCGCTCGGTCGAGGGCACTGGCCCATCGGCCCTCCCCGGTGCGGCCCACGCCCCTGGAGCGATGGGTCGACGAGCTTGCGGGCGAGCTGCTACGCCGGGATCCGGGTTCTCCACCTTCGCTGCTGAGGCGGGCTGTTGAGGCGTCGTGGACGCCGGCCGATTCCCTGGACTGGGCCCACCGCCGAGCGAAGCACCTGGCGAGGGTGGGTGGCCGGTATCGAGGGGTCCGTGCCGCGGCCATCTGGGGGGTGCCGACGGAGCTCGGGGCGGAATCGTCGCGACGGATCGTGGCCGCCGTGGGGTCTGGGCAGGAATCCCTCGAAGCTTCGACCCGACGCGTGGGTTCGATGCGTCGACGACCCAGGGTCAGGGAGGACCTGGAGGACGAGGACGACGAACACGCCGGGATGTGGGCCGTCCAACTCGACGACCCCCAGGAGCACGTCGAGGATCCCATGGGTCTACAGCGCCCGACGGATCGGGACGAGCGAGTCGATTCGGACGACCTTGCCGACTCCCTCTCCGAGCTTCCCGAGGCGAGGCTCGTGCCCGTCCCCGGCTCGCCAACGGAGCTTCTGGTGAGTCCCGACCCTCCGGGCGGTCGGGCGGCCTGCGAGGACCCCACGGAGGCCGCGGTGGGGGTGCTCTACCCCGAATGGGACTACCGCATCGACGCCTACCGCTCCGGCCATGTGGTGGTCGCGGTGGGTCCGGCCCGGGAAGGGGAGCCGGAGTGGAGTGCCCGGATCCTGACGAGACACGCGGCCGACGTGCGTCGAGTTCGGCGTACCTTCGAACGGTTGCGCCCCCGCCGCCAGCGGTTGGGTCGTCAACTCGACGGTGCCGACCTCGACCTCGAAGCCTACGTCTCCTCATGGGCTACCGCCCGGGCGGGAGGTCCCTTCGACCAGCGGTTGTACGAGTCCGTTCGCCCACGCAGGAGAGAACTCGCCATCACACTCCTGGTGGACGTAAGCGGCTCCACCGACAGTTGGGTTGCCGGAGCTCGCCGCATCGTGGACGTCGAGAAGGAAGCGCTCCTGCTCGTCTGCGAAGGCCTGGACGCCCTGGGAGACCGGTACAACGTCCTGGCCTTCTCGGGTGAGGGTCCTCGCGGCGTGTCGGTCACCACCGTGAAGACCTTTCATGGCGGAGACCGCGGCCAGGTACGGAGGCGCATCGCCGCGCTGCAGCCGGATCGATATACACGCCTGGGCGCCGCCATCCGGCACGCGTCTTCCCTCCTGTCTCAGGAGGCCGCCGTCCATCGCCTCCTCCTCGTTCTGTCGGACGGGAAGCCCAACGACGTGGATCTCTACGAAGGACAGTACGGGGTCGAGGACGCGCGCCAGGCGGTCGCGGAGGCCCGGCTGCAAGCCATTCATCCCTTTTGTCTCACCGTGGATCGGGAGGCGCCTGCGTACCTGCCTCGGCTCTTCGGCCCCACAGGGTTCGCGGTCCTCCACGACCCGGTCCGCTTGCCAGGGGTGCTGGTGGAGGTGGTGCAGCGGCTCATCCGCACCTGAGGGGCTGCCGGTAGGATCCGGCGGCTTCGCCTACCGCAGCGTCACGGCGTCTCGTCCGCGCCGTGGGCGTCGACCCATCCTCGGTACTCGGCGTGGGTGTCCAGGAGGATCTCCTGGATGGTCGCCTTCTGGTCCGGCGTGAGGTGCACGTAGGCCACCGCGCCCTCCCGACCGCTCAGCACGGACTCCAGCCGGGCGAAGACCTGCTCCTTCACCACCTCCGGGAGGGCAGCGAAGGCGTCGGAGTAGACGAGGAAGCTCATGGGCCAACGGAAGAGCCGGGTCTGCAGATCGAGCTCCCGCAGGCTGCGACCGCGGGCGTCGAAGGGTCCCCGCTCCTCGAAGTCCTGGCGGAAGCCCGACGTCCCCCGGACCGGCCCCTGGAGAGGCGCTTCATCGGCCAGCAGAAGCCCCTGGACGAGCTCTTCCGAAGCCCTCCGGAGGCGGACCCGGGTGGCAGGGAGGTAGCCGTCCTCCGGGACCGCCCGTCCGGTGGTGCTCACGATGGCGCGCTGGTCCCGCATGGCCTCCTGGGCCTCGTGGGCCGCCGCGGAGATGAGGTTGTGCACATGCACCTGGTGGGTGAGGACCAGGAGGGCCACCACATCGCTGTGGGGGGTGAGGTAGGCGTCGGTGTAGAAGAACGCGTCCAGCGTGTCGGTGGCGGTCTCGGGACCGGGGTGCATGCCGGCCAGGTGGCGGGCCCGGTCGTCGATCTCGTGCACGGTCCGCTCCGAGCGGATGTTCCCGGCGTGGCCCTGCTCTCCGGCGTCTCCGGTCACATACCACCCGCCCCAGCGATCCTCCAGGGGGGTGGCGTGGGTGGTGGAGCCCGCGTGGAATTCGGTGACGGGGTACCCGGATCGGTCGGCCAGGGTGGAGAGCATGAGGAAGCCAGGCACCCCGCCGGTGAGCTTCGACTCGTGGCACATGAGGCAGGTGGTGGTCTCCTCCTGGAACCGCGGCGTGCCGTCGGCGCGCTGGGCCAGGGTATAGAAGCGGGCGCCGTCGTCGGGGTCCACGGTGGCGATCTCCAGGATGGGCCCCTCCTGGACTCCACCGACGTAGACGTCGTCGTTGAAGTAGACGGCCCGGGGGGCCCAGGTGGCGATCCGGTCGGTCTGGAGGCTCGTCCGCGAGAAGACGAGCCCCTGGGAGGAGACCGGGATCTCCAGGGTTTCCAGGAGGGCCGGCAGGTAGCCCCAGGCGGTGTCGTAGGCCAGCGTCTCCCGCCCGTCGGCCAGCGCCTCCGTGAGGCGGGCCACGGGGTCCAGGCCGTCGGTGGTGGCGGACGCTGCGGTCTGGGCGTCCAGGGACAGGGGCGTGGCCACTGCCGCCGTCAGAACCAGGGCGAGGGCCAGGGGGGACGGGAGCCCTCGAAGCATGGAGGGCGTCGCACCGGGGAGGCGGCTGGTCTTCATCGGGTGGGTCCTCCGAGCTGGACGAGCTGGGGGCGGTTCGCCCGCAGGAGGTCGGTGAGGGTGTAGCGGTCGAGGGATTCGAAGAACCTGCGTTGGGCCTCGGCGAGAGCGTCGGCCAGCCGACAGTCCGGAGTGAGGGGGCAGGTCGATCCGGGCTCGAAGCACTCGGCCATGGCGAGGCTGGGCTCCAGGGTGCGGACCAGCGCCCCGATGCGCACCTCCCCCGCCGAATCGGCGAGGGTGAAGCCACCCTCCCTTCCGCGCTTGCTCTGCACGTGCCCCGCGTCGGAGAGCGACTGCAGCGTCTTCATGAGGTGATCCCGGGAGACACTCATCCGCTCGGCGAGCTCACCGCTGGAGATCCACCGGTCGGGGTGGGTACCCAGGTACATGAGGGCCCGGAGCGAGAGATCCGAGAAGCGAGACAGGCGCATGGAAACCACCATGGGGGTCGGGTCGCATACCAATACTGGTACATGATGCACCACTTTATGCCTCCCGGCAAGATGGGGCGGCGAGTCTCCGGGAGCGGTCCGCCTTGACCGGAGCAGGGGGAGGGGGGACGATGCAGGATGAACGACACCCTCATCATCCTGAATCCCGCAGCCGGCGGCGGTGGTGGTGCCGACCGGGTCCGCGACTGGGCCGCACGCCGTCCGAAGGTCGAGCTCCGCGTCACCGAAGGACCTGGCGATGCCCGTAGGTGGGCCCGGGACGCCGCCGAGCGCGGTCGACACCGGGTGGTGGCCGCCGGCGGCGACGGGACCGTCCACGAGGTGGCGTCGGGCCTCCTGGACCACGGAGCGGGCGGCCCCACCCTCGCCCTCCTTCCCCTGGGCACCGGCAACGATCTGGCCCGGAGCCTCGAGGTCCCGGATGACCTGGAAGCGGCGCTGGAGGTCTTAGAGCGCGGTCGGGTGCGCGCGATGGACGTGGCTCGCGTTCGCTGGGACGGCGATTCCGACCAGGAGGGCGACGGGTCCGGGGAGAGCTTCCTGGTGAACGCCCTCACCGGCGGATTCTCCGGGGAGCTCCACGACTCCCTGGACGAGGGGGTGAAGTCGGCGTGGGGTCCCCTCTCCTACCTCAAGACCGGTCTGGAGGAGTGGGGGGAACGCTCCACCTACGCCATCACCGTGTCGGTGGACGGTGAGTCGCAGGAGTACGAGGCCCTGAACCTGGTGGTGGCGAACGGCGCCTCGGCCGGAGGCGGGATGCCCATCTCCCCCGAGGCCGACCCCTTCGACGGCGTGCTGAACGTGCTGGTGGTGCGGGATGCCCCCGGCTGGGAGCTGAGCGCGCTGGCGGCGCGCATGCTCGCCGGAGAGCCCGGAGACCACGACGCCCTGGATCGACGGCGGGGGCGCTCCGTTCTCGTGGAGGCGGACGAGAGCTTCCCGGTGAGCCTCGACGGGGAGCGTATCACCGTGCGCAGCTTGGAGATGGAGCTCCGTCCCGGCACCCTCTCGGTGGTGGTCGGTGGCTAGGCTCTGGAACGCATGTTGCACTCTTTCGGCGGCGGACCGGGGGATGGACCTCCGGTTTTCCAAATACGCCTACGACCCCGGACCGATCATGAGATACCTGACCTCGCTCGTCCTCTTTGCCCTCCTCGCCGTGGCGCCCGGTCAGATCCAGGCCCAGACCGCCGCGTCCGACGTGACGACGGAGCTCCGGACCCTGGTCTCCGAGCACGAGACCGAGGCCGGCGCCGACCGAGCCGCCATCGCCGACTTCCTGGATCGGGACGAGGTGGCGCAGGCCGCCCGCACCGGCGGGATCGACCTCGACCGGGTCCGTGCTGCCGTGCCCGCCCTCGGAGCCGACGATGCCGAGAAGGTGGCCGAGCGGGTGCAGGACGTGGAGCAGCAGCTCGCCGGAGGGGACACCTTCGTCATCTCCACCACCACCATCATCATCGCCCTCCTCGTCGTGATTCTCATCGTCGTGGCTTGACGCGACGCACCTCCGTGCGAAGCGCGGTCGGGGCCCTGGTCGGCACGCTGTTGCTGGCCGGGGTTTCTGCCGACGCCGGGGCGCTCCAGCGCGGTCAGGACCTTCAGGGTCCCGGCCTCGGCGTTCCCTTCGTGGCCCAGGGCCCCCTGCTGTGCGGGGGCGCCGCGGCAGCCATGGTGGAACGCCACTGGGGCGCCCTCGGTGCATATGCGGAGGACTACGCCTCCCGGCTCGTCCCGGAGGCCGGAGGGATCCGCACCGGCGATCTGGCCCAGGCCATGGAGGAGCGCGGCTACCGGACCCGGATCCTCCGCGGGTCCCCGCAGGAGGCGCTGGCTCGGGTGGTTCAGGGGACGCCGGTGGTGGTGCTCCTCTCCTCCGGGACGGACACCTACCACTACGTCCTCGTCACCGCCGTGGGACCCGACCGGGTCATGGTGCACGACCCGCAGCAGCGACCCGGGATGATCTGGGAGCGCGCGGACTTCGAGGCTCGCTGGGCGGCCTCGGAGTACTGGGCGTTGGTGGCGGTGCCCACCCTGGAGGCCGAGCTGGGGCCGGAGGACGGGCCGTCGGACTCCGGATCGTCCTCCATCCTGCCGCCGGCTCTTCTGGCGGCCACCCAGGCGCTGCGGGGGAATCGTCCGGCCGAGACCGAACGCCAGGTAGGCGACTGGCTGGAACGGGCGTCCCCGGAGGACTCGTTCCGCCCGGTGGCCTGGCGTCTCCTGGCCTCGGCCAGATACCTGGACGGCCGCTCCGGCGCAGCTCTGGAGGCCTGGAACCGGGTCGGAGAGCCGCGGGTTGATCTGGTCCGGCTTCGGGGCCTCCAGGGGATGCGTCACCGGCCCGCCACCCGCTTTCTCGGCCTGGCGCCCCGGGACACGCTTCGTCCCGTGACGTTCCTCCGGGCCGAGCGCCGGCTGACCCAGCTCCCCTCCGTGCGCCTCGGCCAGATGGCGTACCAGCCGCTGCGAGACGGCTCGGTCCGGGTGGAGGCGGGGGTGCTGGAGAGGCCGGTGCGTCCCGGCCTCGTGGAGGGGGTGGGGCTGGCCCTGAACGCGCTCGTCACGAGTACGGTGGAGGTGGGCTTCGGCCCCTTCCTGGGGCTCGGGGAGCGCATCCGCTTCGCCGGGAGCTGGGAGGAGGCCCGCCCAGGGGTCGAGGGCTCGGTAGCCTTGCCCTGGGCAGCGGTCGGCGGGGTGCTCCACGTGGAGGCCGGCGGGGGCCGGGAGCAGTATGCCTCCGGTGCCGCCGCCAGTGCGGCCGAGGGTACCCGGAGGTGGTCGGCGGTGGGGCTCCGGAGCTGGATCCGCCCGTGGCTCCGGGGCGGAGTCCGCGCGTCGGCGGAGCGCTGGGACGGCGGCGGTCTGCGGGGGTCGCTCGGCGCCTCCCTGCGCCTGGTCGCCTTACAAGATCGCCTGGTCCTGGACGGGGACTGGAAGGAGTGGTCCGGGCCGGGCGGCGGGCGTCGGGTGGGGTTGCGGGCGGCTGCGACCCCGGACCTCCCGGGTCCCGGGCGGGCCCGGATGGTGGTGGGGTGGTCCGACGCGCCTCGGGGTCCCGCCCTGCTATGGCCCGGTGCCGGAGTCGGGCGTCACCGGACGGCCCTGCTGCGCGGCCACCCCCTGGCCGACGGGGGACGCCTGGGCGCGGAGGCTCTCGGCCGTACCCTCCTGCACGGCACCGTGGAGTACGGCCTCCCCTGGCAGGCCGGCCCCCTTCCGGTGGAGGCGGCCGCCTTCCTGGACGGGGCTCGGGTCCGCGAGCCCCTCGTCGGCTCCGGGCCTCGGGACTACCTGGACCCGGGTCTCGAGCTGCGCCTCCGGATCCCGGGCACGGGATCGGATGGCACGTCTCCCGGGGCGGGAGGTGCCGCCGTGTCGGTGGCCCGGGGCGATGGCGGGTGGGTCTGGTCGGCCCGCCTCACACGACCTGCACCTCTGGGCCTCAGCGCACCGTGAAGGTGACGGTGTCCACCACCCAGGGCTGCAGGGGAACGTGGAGGCCGTCGGCCACCACCGTGATGAGCCGGTGCTCGCCGGGCTCCACGCCCTCGAAGGTGTAGGAGGCCGACCCGTCCCCGAGGTGGATGACCTCGTTGGGGACCGTGGGGATGGGGGCGCCCTCCGGGCTGACGTCGACGTCCAGGAAGATGTGGTGATGCCCGCTTCCCTCCATGGTCTCGCCAGCGGAGACGATGTCCACGCCCGTCGCCTCGAGCTCCACCGTCACGTCCGGCCCCTCCACCTCGGAACCGTCGGCGGGGGAAACGATGGCTACGGCGGGCTGGCTGGACATCTCCTCCATGGGAGCGGCCTCCTCCGCGGCGGGCGTCTCGGTGGCCGGAGCCTCCTCTTCGGCCCCTCCACAGGCCGCGACGAAGACGAGGACGGGGAGGACGCTGCGGGAGACGATGCGGTGCATGGTCGGGCCGGGCTGAAGTCATGAAGGTCCCGCTGGAGAACCCTGATGACGGGCGGCGGTTCCTCGCCGAGCAGAGGGGGCTGGGGCTTGTGCGATGCCGGGTGAGGAGCCAACGTCGGAACCAGCCGCGGGAGGACGAGCCCCCGCGACGGTCGCTTCGAGAGGTCTGGACGGCATGACGCGCCGCAACGACAATCGCCTCAATCGCAACGGACGCCCCCGGAGGGGTGCCCGTCGGTGGAGGTGTGGGCGCTAGTTCCCACCAGCCTCGAGCCGACCCGGCGGCCCTCCGAGTTCCTTCGGAGGGCCGCTTTTTTCTTGCTCCTCAACTCCAGAGACCCCAGCCATGTGCTCCATCCTCGCCATCCTCGACATCCAGGGGGACCCCGCCGAGCACCGCGAACGCGCCCTGCGCCTCTCGCGCCTGCAGCGCCATCGCGGTCCCGACTGGTCCGGCGTCTTCAGCGACGAGCGGACCGTCCTCGCCCACGAGCGCCTCGCCATCGTGGACGTGGTGAACGGCGCCCAGCCGCTCTACAACGAGGACGAGACGGCGGTGCTGGCGGTGAACGGCGAGATCTACAACCATCGCCTGCTGGAGGAGGCGCTGGAGGAGCCCTACGAATTCGAGACGGACTCGGACTGTGAGGTGCTCCTCCCCCTGTGGGAGCAGCGGGGCACCGAGTTCCTGGACGATCTCAACGGCATCTTCGCCTTCGTCCTCTACGATGCCCGGGACGGCGGACGATGGATCATCGCCCGGGATCCCATGGGCGTCGTCCCCCTCTACTGGGGTCGGGACGCCGAGGGCGTGCTCCACGTGGCGTCGGAGATGAAGGCGCTGACGCCGGTGTGCGTGGAGGTCTCGGAGTTCCCGCCGGGGCACGTCTGGGACTCGGCGGTCGCCGAGCCCCGCTCCTTCCACGAGCGGAGCTGGAAGAGCTGGGACACGCTGGAGGTGAAGGAATCCTCCCACACCGGCCTCGGCGACGCCCTGGACGCCGCCGTACGCCGCCAGCTCATGAGCGACGTACCCTACGGCGCGCTGCTCTCCGGTGGGTTGGATTCGAGCCTCGTAGCGGCGCTGGCTGCGCGGCACGCCGCCAAGCGGGTGGAGGACGACGAGCGCTCCGAGGCCTGGTGGCCTCGCCTGCACACCTTCTGCATCGGCCTGGAGGGCTCGCCGGACTGCGCCAAGGCCCGGGAGGTGGCGGAGCACATCGGTTCGGTCCACCACGAGTACGTCTACACCGTCCAGGAGGGCATCGACGCCCTGCGCGACGTCATCTGGCACCTGGAGACCTACGACGTCACCACCATCCGGGCGGCGACCCCCATGTTCCTCATGGCGCGCCGGATCCGGGCCATGGGCATCAAGATGGTCCTCTCCGGGGAGGGCGCGGACGAGGTCTTCGGCGGCTACCTCTACTTCCACAAGGCGCCCGACGCCAAGTCCTTCCACGAGGAGACCGTCCGGAAGCTGGACCGGCTGCACAAGTACGATTGCCTGCGGGCCAACAAGACCATGGCGGCCTGGGGCGTGGAGGCCCGGGTGCCCTTCCTGGACACCGAGTTCCTGGACGTGGCGATGACCCTGGATCCGGAGCTCAAGCGGCCCAAGGACGGGAAGATGGAGAAGCACGTGCTCC
>CAKZOQ010000061.1 GCA_937136445.1 uncultured Gemmatimonadota bacterium | reverse complement strand
GCGGGTGGGGGAGGGTCTGGCCCCCGCCCCACCTGACCGGGATCGGGAGGAGGCCCTCCTGGCCGGTCCACGCCCCGCGCCGGGTCCGCAGCCCGCGGCTCGTGGGATCCCCCACGGCCTGGGCCCCGACGCCCTCCGGCTCCACGCCGTCCTCCTCCAGGAGTACGCACGGGCCCAGAGGCAGGCCGCCGCGCTGGCGGGGGCCTTCGAAGCTCATCGGCCGCGGGTCCCCGCGCTCCTGGAGAACCTCGAGGCCACCATGCAGGTGCTTCTGGGCAGCTCGCCCGAAGCCCAGGGGCCCCTGGACCAGATCCGGGCCCGCATGGGCCAGGTGCCCGATCGACTGGACCAGATGGCGGCGGCGATCGCAGCGAACCGGGAGCGGCTGGCGGAGGACGCCGAGGCGGTCGCGGCCCGGCGAGCTCCTCGGCACGACGTCACCGGGCTGGTGAACGGGGTCCGGGACGCCGTAGGCGAGCTGCGGAACGTCTTCACGGAGATCGCGGGCGGGGCCCGTTCGGTGGCGGGAACGTCGCGAAGCGTCGGCGAGGTGGAGGTCGCGCTGAATTTCCTGACGGTGGCCCGCGAGGCCGTCCTCGAGACGGAGGTGATCCCCGGACCCGACGCGGAGCTCATGGGCCCCTTCCGCATCCGGGACGAGGTCGTCACCCTGGCCAAGCGGGTCAAGCGGGGATTCGCCAAGGCGGCGGATCTGGCGAGCCAGGCCAACGACGTCCTCCTTGGCCTGGGTCTGGGCACCGTGGCGGTGGCGGACGTCATCGTCGCTGCCGAAGCCGGGGCGGAGGCGGGCTTCCTCGGCAGCGCTGGGGCCATCGTGGGCTTCGCAGCCGGCGGTGTGGCGCTCTTCTTCGGCATCGTGGCGCTGGGCCTCGCCCAGCACCGGATCTCCCGGGGTGAGGAGGCCCGCGACCGCCTCCATCGCCTGCGGGGCCGCGTGAGCGAGGGTCGGAGCGAGGACACGCGGGCCTACGCGGAGCGACAGAAGGAGAGCAAGGTCGCCCTGGCCAAGGAGGGTCGGGCGGTAGGGGCGGTGGCCAGCGGTGCGGCGGTCCTGGCACTGGTGGCCACCGGCCTGGTGGCGGCGTCGGTGGTGACAGGCCCGGGAGCCATCGTCGTGGGGATCGTGGTTGGGATCGTCGGCATCACCGCCGCGGTGGTCTCGGTCTGGGCCACCTTCTTCCGGAGCGCCGAGGCCCGGCAGGAAGCTGCGGTGCTGATGGAGGCGGCGGGCCACGACAACGCCGCCGGGCAGGCCGCCCGCGACCGCATCGCGCACTACGTGGGCTACGGCGTCGGTCTGGAGGGTGGTGAACTCCGTGGGGAGCAGGGTCGCGGTCCGAGGCGTATCGCCCGGAACCTCCGGGGATCGGGGACCCTCAAGGACGATGTGGCGCAGCGGCGGGAGCAGATGGCTCAGGGCCTGGTGGAGATGCTGGTGCGCGGGACCGACCGGGAACGGGTGGAGGCGGAGATGGTCCTGACGGCCCTGGGGATGGATGCCGGGGCGCTGCACCACCAGGCCACCGAGGGGGGGCGCGAGGACGCCGTACGGGCGGAGGTGGCGAACAAGCTCAAGCCCTGAGCCGGGCGGGGGACGGGTGGATTCCCCCGACCCTTGACGCACCACTAAATAACCATATCGTTGAATAGTGTTGAACAAATCATCCTACCTTCCTTTGCAGGGAGAGACCATATCATGCCCTCCACGACCCCCGAGCCCACGATTCCACCCGTGGTCCGGCCCGACGAACTCGAGCGACTCCTCGAGCAACATCCCGATCTGCGTCTCTTGGACGTCCGGACCCCCGGCGAGTACGAGACCGTCCACATCCCGGGAGCCTACAACGTTCCCCTGGACACCCTCGGGGAGCATGGGGCCGAGATCCGGTCCCGGGTGGACACCCCGGTCGTCCTGATCTGTCAGTCGGGTCAGCGGGCCCGACAGGCCGAGAATGCCCTGGAAGCGGCCGGTATGCCGAACCTCCACGTGCTGGAGGGCGGCGTGAACGGCTGGGTGTCGAAGGGCAAGCCGGTCCACCGGGGGGCCGAAAGTCTCTCGCTGGAGCGCCAGGTGCGGATCATCGCCGGAGGGCTGGCGGCGGTGGGCGGGCTCCTCGCCGTTCTGGTGAACCCGCTCTTCGGGATCCTTCCCGCCTTCGTGGGCAGTGGGCTGGTCTTCGCCGGGGTCACCGACACCTGCGCCATGGCCCTCCTCCTCTCGCGCCTTCCCTACAACCAGCCGGCCACCTGCGACGTGGGCGCCATGGTCCAGGCTCTGGGCCGAGGGACCGAGCCGGCCACGTGACCCTTACCCTCACCCTGGCCGGGCTCATCGGGCTCTCTCTGGGTCTCCTGGGCGGAGGCGGCTCCATCCTCACCGTCCCGGTCCTGGTCTACCTGCTGGGGTTCGGCGCCAAGGAGGCCATCGCCATGAGTCTGGCCGTGGTGGGGGCCACCAGCCTCGTGGG
>CAKZOQ010000060.1 GCA_937136445.1 uncultured Gemmatimonadota bacterium | reverse complement strand
GTGGGCGCGGTGAAGGCCCGGGTGGCCACCTCCGCCCGCACTCCCCGGGCCTGGAGCGCCTGGAGGGCCCGGGGCGCGTCGGCGTCCCGCCAGTCCAGGAGGTACGCGATCTCCGAGCGGGGCACCGCCGGCAGGGCCCGCTCCGGGACCTGGGTGACGCGCGGCCCCAGCGGCAGGCCGCCCCCGGTGAGCTCGCCGTCGGGGAGCCCGAAGGCCAGGCTCGTCGTCCAGGTGGAGGCGTCGTAGAAGACCGAGTCGGAGAACTCCTCGGTGCGCTCGAAGATGGAGCGGGCCAGCCGGTACTGGGGCTGGGCCGCCGGCACCACCCACGCCGCGCCGGGCTCGAAGTCGTACCCCCCGGCCGACACGCCCTCGGAGACGGCGTGGACCTCCAACCCGTGGCGCAGCAGCAGATCCAGGAATTCGCGGTTCCGGGTGACGTCCGCCGGGTCGCCGAAGACCCAGCCCCCCACCGGATCGTCGGCCGCCTCCTCCAGCGCCGAGGCGAAGAAGTCGTGCTGATACTCCCGGAGAACCTGCCGCTCCTCGACGGCCACCCGGACGGTGGCCATGGAGGTCCGCAGGTGGTTGCGGATGGTGAAGGGGAAGGTGAGGACCCCGTGATGGTCACTCTCCTGGATGTGTCCCCGGGCGCTGGCCTGTTCGAAGACCAACCCCAGCCCGCCCAGGAAATTGGGGTAGGTGGAGCCGTACCCCGGGTAGGTGTTGTCGTAGACTTCCTTGGTGAAATACAGGGAGCCCAACTCGTCCAGGGCTGCAGCCCAATCGTCTGCGAAGCGTAGGGTGATGTCGGTGTACAGGCGCTCCGGCAAGAGCGGATTCCAGGAGCCGACGGGCTCGGAGGGCTCGAAGAAGTAGGTGCTGGACGTGCCCATCTCGTGGTAGTCGGTGACGACGTTGGGCCGCCAGCGCTGGTGCCAGTCGATGCGCGCCCGGCTCTCCGGGTTCACCAGGGGGAGCCAGTCCCGGTTCAGGTCGAAGAAGTAGTGGTTCGTCCGGCCGCCGGGCCATGCCTCGTTGTGCTCCCGGTCCAGGGGGTCCGCCACGTAGGGCTCGGCACGGTTCATGTTGGCCCAGAAGGTGTGTCGGTCCCGCCCGTCGGGGTTCAGGTTCGGCTCCACGAAGAAGACGCCTTCGGCCAGGTAGTCCTCCACCGGCCCCGTCCCCGCCACCAGCCAGTACGCGGTGAGGAGGGCCGCCTCCGCCGAGGAGGTCTCGTTGCCGTGGACGCCGTAGCCCAGGTGGACGATCACCGGCACGTCGGAGGCCGCCGCCGGATCCCCGTCGGGCTCCGAGGCCGCCAGGTGGCGGCTGCGGATCTCCTCCAGACGCGCGTGGTTCTCTGGCGTGGTGACGGTGAGGACCGGCATGGGGCGGTGCTCGTAGGTCCGCCCGATCTCCTGGTAGGTCGCCCGCTCCGAGACCCGCGCCAGCTCCTTCATGTAGGCCACGATGAGGTCGTGGCGGGTGTGGAGGCTCCCCACGGTTCTGCCCAGGAAGTCCTCGGGGCTGGGGATCCCGGGCTGTAAGGTCACGCCGTCGGGGAAGTAGTAGTCCAGCCCGGCGTCGGCGGTGAGGCGCTGAGCCTCGAGGAGCCCCGGGGCCTGGGCGTGAACCGCCGGGGGGTTGGGGCTCGCGACCAGGGAGAGGACGACGACGGGAAGCAGAAGGAGATGGCGCATGGGCGGCAGGTCGGGAGCTCGGAGGTGGACGGACGGAGGGAGGGAGCGGGGGTCCTCAGGCGGCCGGGGCGCCCTCCAGGAGGCCCGCACCGGCCAGGATGGCCCGGATCTCGTCGTCCCGCCCCGGCGCCAGCGGGGCCAGCGGAGGACGGGGCTCGCCACCCCGGTAGCCCAGCAGGTCCAGGGCCTTCTTGATCCCCGGCACACCCATGCCTCCCACGATCTGATTGTGCACGGGCGCGATGCGCTCCTGGATCCGTCCCGCACGGGCCGTGTCGCCCTCGGTGAAGGCCTGGTAGATCTCCGCCGCGTCCGCGGTGGCCATGAGCCCCACGGCGACGATGCCTCCGCTCGCGCCGACCTCCAGGGCGCCGTAGAGGAGCGCGCCGCTGCCGACGAGTACCTGGAAGTCGTCGGCGCAGGCCTCCACCAGCTCGCCCACCAGCTCCAGCTTCCCCCGGGAGTCCTTGATGCCCACGATGTTGTCGTGGTGGGAGAGCTCCACCAGGAGTCCGGAGGGGAGGTCCAAGGTGCTCATCCGGAGGGGTACCTGGTAGACGATGACCGGCACCGGGCTGGCATCGGCCACCGCCGTGTAGTGCCGTACCAGCACCTCGGGGGTCATGGCGGTGCGGTAGTACGCCGGAGGCGAGACGAGAACGGCGTCGGCACCCCCGGCGGCGGCCTCCCTGGCCAGGCGGGTGGCCGTCCGAGTGGACTCGGCACCGGTCCCGACGATGATGCGCGCCTCCACCGGCAGGACCTCCTCGGCGGCCTCCAGAAGGGCGGCGGTCTCGTCCTCCTCCAGGAAGACCGATTCGCCAGTGGACCCGCCGACGAGCACGCCGGCCAGCGGGTGCTCGAACCAGCGGGTGAGGTTTGCCCGGAAGGAGTCCACGTCGACGTCGCCAGTGGCGGGGTCGAAGGGGGTGGTGACGGGAAGGAACGCGCCCTGTAGTTGCATCTCAGCCTCCAAAGAGGTGACTCATGTCGTCGGTCATGCTCTGCCCGAGCCCGCCGGCACTCTCGGCGTCTCCCTCGGCGTTCGGGTCGTTGAACATGTTCATCTTCAGGTCGAAGTCCGCCGGGTTGTTGGCCGCCGCCTTGGCCACCGCGAACTCCACCTCCTTCTCGGTCACCAGGTCCATGAGGTGCTGGTCGAAGGATTGGCTCCCGTAGTGATCCTTCCCCTCCTCGATCAGGTCGGAGATCTCGTCCATCCGTGCCGGATCCGCGATGCAGTCCCGAATGGTGGCGGTCACCGGCATGATCTCCATGGCGGCGGTGCGCCCTCCGGTCCGCGTCTGGACCAGGCGCTGCGAGACGACGGCCTGGAGGGACTCGGAGAGGCGGGTGCGGATCATCTCCTGCTCCGCCGGCTCGAAGACGGCGATGATGCGGGAGATGGTCTGGACGGCGTTCTTCGTGTGGAGGGTGGAGATGACCAGGTGGCCGGTCTCCGCGGCCTTCAGCGCCGTCTCGATGGTGATCTTGTCCCGCATCTCCCCGATGAGGATGACGTCGGGATCCTGACGGAGGACCGCCCGCAGCCCGGAGACGAAGGACTCGGTATCCGTCCCGATGTCGCGCTGGGTGATGGAGCACTTGTTGTCCCGGTGGAGGAACTCGATGGGATTCTCCAGCGTGACGATGTGGCGGGCCTTCGTCTGGTTCATCTGGTGGATCATGGCCGCCATGGTCGAACTCTTCCCCGAGCCCGTGACCCCGGTGACCAGAACCAGCCCCCGCTCGTGGTCGGCGATCTCCTTGATCTTCTCCGGGAGCCCCAGGTTGTCCACCGAGGGGATCTCGATGGGAATGGCCCGGAGCACGATCATGGGGGAGCCGCGCTGCTTCATGATGTTCACCCGGAAGCGGCCGACGCCGGGGATCCCCCAGGAGCAGTCGTAGTCCAGGATGCGATCGAAACGCTCCCGGTCCTCCTCGTGGGGGATGAGCTTCAGGGCGATGCTCTTCACCTGATCGGCCTTCAGCCTCTGCTGGGTCAGTGGCTTCAACTCCCCATGGATACGGGCGCGGATGACATCGCCGGACTTGATGTGGATGTCGCTGGCGCCGCGCTCGATGGCGGCCTTGAAGAGTTCCTGCATGGTCTCTCCCCTGGAGAGCGGGTCGGTGCTTCGAAGATAGTGCAGGGCCCGGGAGGACGCAGGGGTCGCCACGCGCCTGCCCGGAACGTCCCGTCAGCCCTCCAGCGCCCGCCGCCAGTCGAGCCCCATGCGGCTCCGCACCTCCCGGAGGGTCTCCTTCGCCCGGGTCCGGGCCTTCTCCGCGCCGGCCTCCAGGATGTCCCGCACCTCGCCGGGGTGGGCCGTGTAGTGGGCGGCCCGCTCGCGGTAGGGGGCGAAGGCGTCGGCGATGTGGTCCGAGAGGATCCGCTTGCAGTCCACGCACCCCCGGGTGGCGGCCCGGCACTGGGTGGCGATGTCCTCCAGCTCCTCCTCCGAGGCGAAGTGGCGGTGGAGGCTGAAGACGTTGCAGTGCTCCGGGCGACCCGGGTCGCTGAGCCGCACCCGCTGGGGGTCGGTGACGGCGGTGCGCACCCGTTCCCAGACGGCGTCGGGCTCCGCCAGGAGGGGGACGGTGTTCCCCAGCGACTTGCTCATCTTGGCGTCCCCATCCAGCCCCACGATGCGCCCGGCCTGACCGATGAGGGCCTCGGGCTCGGGAAAGGTCTCGCCGTAGGTGGCGTTGAACCTCCGGGCAATCTCCCGGGTGAGCTCCAGATGCTGACGCTGGTCCTCGCCCACGGGGACGGCTCCGGCCTTGTAGAGGAGGATGTCGGCAGCCTGGAGGATGGGATAGTTGAGGACTCCCGCCGGCACGGACTCGAAGCGCTGGCTCTTGTCCTTGTACTGGGTCATCCGCTCCAGATCGCCCACCGGGGTGACGGCGTTCAGGAGCCAGGCGAGCTCGGTGTGCTCCGGCACGTCGGACTGGACGAAGATGGTGGCCCGCTCCGGGTCCAGCCCCACGGCCAGGAAGCTCACCGCCAGGTCGAAGGTGTGGCCCGGTAGCTCCACCGGATCGCCCCCTGCGGTGATGGCGTGGTCGTCCACGATGCACCAGATGCAGTCGTACTCCTCCTGCATGGCGACCCAGCGTCGCAGAGCGCCGAGGTAGTTGCCCAGATGGGCTTCACCGGAAGGTTGCATTCCGCTGAAGACGCGTGTGCGCTCGGCGTCGGCCGGCGTATCGGTCATGAAGTCGGGGGTTGGGGCCGCGGCGCCGGACGGCGACGGGGCCCGGGAAGGACATGGAACGCGGAGCCGCTAAGTTAGCGAGGCTCCTGGACGGCTCGTAGTCCTCCCCGGGACCGATACGCTCCCTCCCCGCTCCCTCGCCACCGCCCCGGCATCCCCGAGTGAACGACCTCACCCGTACCGCCCTGGCCGCCGCCCGCGCCGCCGTCGCCATCCACCGCCGGGACCGGGGGCGCATTCGCCTGGAGGGCGCCGACGAGAAGGCCCGATCGGACTATGTATCCCGAACGGACCTGGAGGCCCAGGAGGCGGCGCTTGCCGTCATCCGGGGCCGGCACCCCGACCACGCGGTCCTCGCCGAGGAGGACGACACCCCGCTGGAGCAGCGCCTGGAGGACTGGGACGGCCGCCCCCTCTGGGTGGTGGATCCATTGGACGGGACGGCCAACTTCCTCCACGGGCATCCCGCCTTCTGCGCGTCGGTGGCCGTGGCGGTGGAGGGACGACCGGAGGCGGCGGCCGTGGTGTCGGGCTCCACCGGC
>CAKZOQ010000059.1 GCA_937136445.1 uncultured Gemmatimonadota bacterium | reverse complement strand
GAGGACGGCTCGCTGGAGTCGTGGCTGGGGCGCCTCCAGTTCCTGACCGACCTGGCGGGAGGGCACTGGTTCAACCTCACCGGCAACCTCACCCGGGAGGACGTGGCCGACGGCTTCGAGCTCCCCGGGGCCGTGGTGGGATCCGGCACCTACTGGGGCGCCAACCTCTTCGGCCTCCTGGACCTGAACCGTGCCCGGACCCTCACCGGGAGCATCAACCTCTGGACCGGGCAGGCCTTCGACGGCTACCGGCTCTCCCTGGACGTGCAGCCTCAGGTGAACCTCTCCCGGCACCTCTCCCTGTCGGCGCGCTACCACCTCCACCGCCTCTGGTTTCCGGACCGGGACCAACGGGTGAACGCCGACCTGGCGGTCCTACGGGTGCGGGCCGCCCTGGATCCGCGCCTGTCCGGAGAGGTCTTCATCCAGTACTCCGCCGCCACCGACGCCCTCTCCACCAATGTCCGGGCCCGGTACCGGTTCGGGGAGGGTCGGGACCTCTACCTGGTGCTGGACGAGGCCCGGGACCTGGAGAACCGCCACGGACTGGGCGACGCGGTCCTGGGGCGTACAGACCGGCGCCTCCTTCTCAAGTACAGCTGGGCCTTCCAGCCTTGAGCGCGCTCAGCCCGACGCTGGCGAGGTGAGGACGAGCCACGCCGTAATCAGGAGGACGGCCAGACCCAGGCCCGCCTCCAGAAGCGCCGTGGCCGGAGGAGCCGCCCCGCCATCGCCGTCCAGGAGCTCCGGGACGGCCCGCTTCCAGTTCCAGGCTCCCAGCGCCGCCACGCAGGCCACCACCGCCAGCTTCAGGAGGAGGAGCCGGCCGTAGGTGGTGGTCCAGAAGGCGGCGACGTCCGGGAGGTGGAGCCAGGCGGCGTAGGCTCCGGTGACGGCCAGGACGGCGGCCCCCGACAGGGCCACAGGAGTGAAAGCCGGGAGGAGGGCCCTGGCCCGGAGGAGCCGGGCCACCCGGCCCTGGCCGGTCCGCACCACCAGCAGGATCACCGCCAGCGTTCCCATCCACGCACCGGCGCCCAGGACGTGGAGGCCGTCGGCGACCTGGGCCACGGGTCCTTCGCTGGCCGCGTGCCCGGTGAAGGAGGGGAAGAACCCCAGGGCCACGACGAGGGCCGTGGCCACCACCCAGGCGGCGGGGCGGAACTCCCCGGAGCGACTACCGCGGGCACGCAGGAAGGCCGGGATCATCAGGAGGCTTCCGGCGGCGGCGGCCTTCCACGCGGTCCCCCAGGGCGTGCTGAGGAGGAGGGTCAGGTCCTCGGAGAGGGGCGCGAAGGGGTCCCGGAAGGCTGCGAGCTGGGTCCAGAGGGTGGAGGCCAGAGCCACTGCGAGAACCACCGCGGAGCCGGCGCCGAGCATGGCCAGGGAACGGCGTACTGCGTCCTCCGCGGTGCCCAGGGCAACCCGCGTCAGGAGGCCCAGGCGGACGGTGACCACCCCGGTGAGGAGGACGAGGGCGGTGAAGACCGCCCAGCGACTGAGCAACATCGAGCGCCGGGTGGGGCGAGGGGTCTCGCGCCCGCCTACCGGGTGCTGGCGACGGCGAAGGAGAAGTCACCTCGCACCACATGGCCGTCGGCGGCCATGGTGCGCCAGGCAACGGTGTAGCTCCCGGGTGCGAGCGCTCCGGGCACGGAGGCGGAGTGCACCGTCCGGCCCTCGGCGGGGGTGACCTCCCCGAGCTCCACCAGCTCCCCGTCGCCGTCCACCAGCCGGATGGAGGTGGCGTCCTCCTGGGTGGCCTGTGAGAACCAGAGGCGGATCTCCGCCGGGGTGCTCACCGTGCTGTCGGCGGCCGGGGCCGAGCGGTCCAGCTGGAGGTGCTCGCCATGGTCCGGTGCGGCGTGGGCGCCGACGAGAACGGTGGTGAGAAGCACGGCGAACAGCGGGAGGGCGCGACGAATCATGGAGCTGGTCCGCGAGAGGAGTCGGGTGGATGACGACGTCGGTCGTTGCGTTGATACCGTCGACGCTCTGCGGAGGTTCAGCTCCCGTAGCCGGCAAGCGCCTCCACCGTGCGGTCCACCTCGTCTTCCGTCGTATAGACGTGGGGGCTCAGGCGGACGAACCCGGGTCGGTGGTCCACGACGATGCCCCGGTCCGCCAGGTGGGCCACGGCCCCGGAGGGATCCTGGTGCCGAACCATGACGATGGCCGAACGATGCGCCTCGTCGGGGACGGCGAGATCCAGCCCGGCGTTGCGGCAGCCCTCGACGAGCCGTTCGGTGAGCATGGCGTTGCGATCGACGACGGTGTCGAGGCCCACCTCGTCCAGAATCTCCTGTCCCCCGAGGGCGGTGTGGATGGTGGGAAGGGCCGGTGTGCCGACTTCGAAGCGTCGGGCATCGGCCCGGTAGGTGAATCCGTGGAGGTCGAAGTCGAACTGGTTCCGGGTGGCGAACCAGGAGGTGAGGCGAGGCTCCAGCTTCCCGATCCAGGGCTTCCGGACGTAGAGGTAGGAGAGCCCCGGTCCGCCACAGAGCCACTTGAGGGGTCCCCATGTGTAGGCGTCCACTCCGGCCTCGTGGACGTGCAGCGGCACCTGCCCGGCTCCCTGGTACCCGTCGATGAGAGAGAAGGCGCCGACCGTACGGGCGATCTCGCCCAGCGCGGCGATGTCCTGGACGTAGCCGGTGGCGTAGAAGACGTGGCTGGTGGCCACCATGAGCGTGCGTTCGTCCACGGCCTCGGCGAACTGCTCCGGGTCCACCCGGATGCCGTCGGGGCTCTCCAGGACCACCAGCTCGATCTCGGGGCGCACGGCCCACTGGTACGCCAGCGTCGGGAAATCGAGCTCGGTGCAGACGACGCGGTACCGGTCCTCCCCGTCGGCCTTCGCCCGGGCGCCTACGCTCTGGGCCAGGGTGGAGAGGGCCACGGAGGTGGTGGGGAGGAGGGCCGTCTCCTCCGCCATGGCCCCGACGAACCCGGCGGCCCGGCTCCGGAGCTCCTCGATCCGCCCGAGCCAGTGCTCGTACCATGCCGAGGCCCCCTTGGTGTGCCAGAGCCGGACGAAGTCCTCCAGATAGGCTTCGGAGCGCTGGGAGAGGGCGCCCAGGGAGCAGGAGTTCAGGTAGGTCGTGTTGAAGAGGATGGGGAACTCGGCACGGAGTCCGTCCACGTCGAGTTCGCGGTAGCCGATGCGGGAGGAGTCGGGGCTCACCGTGGTTGGGTCGGGAGGGGCGAAGAGGAGCGGTTCCTGGCCTACCCGAAGGTGCCGGGGACGTGCCTGGGCAGGGTTGCAGAGACCCTATACAAACGTTTGCCATCGGCCGGACAGCCGCCTACCCTCCGATTCCTGGATCGTCCCTCTCCGAGGTATCGCCATCGCTTCCCCTGCCTCTCTCTCGCCCTCCACCTGCCCCGTCTGCGGTCAAGCCAACGGCTGCGTCGCCGAGGGTGGCGCGCCATGCTGGTGCGAGGATGTGTCGCCGGAGCCGACCATCCACCGGCTCGCCTCCGACCAGGATTTCGGAGACGCGTGCCTCTGCCGCCGCTGCCTCATGGGGCGCGTCCCCAGCCCGTGCGTGGGCATCTGTCGGTTGGACGAGGCCGGAGAGCGCTGTGTGGGGTGCCTCCGCACGCTGAGCGAGGTGACGGCATGGGGGCGGCTCGATCCAGCGGAGCGGGCCTTGGTGCTGCTGCGCACGCGTCGATCCGGCGCCGACGGAGCGGCCTCATGAGCGACCTCTACCGCATCGGTACCATCGCCGAACGTACCGGGTTCAGCACCCACGTGCTCCGGGCCTGGGAGCGACGCTACGAGCTCCTGGACCCCGAACGCAGCGAGAGCGGGCAGCGGCTCTACACGGCCCGGGACCTGGCCGTACTCCTGCGGGTTCGGGAGCTGAAGGACGGGGGCCGCCGCATCGGCGAGATCGCGCGGATGGGCCGGGTCCGGCTCCTACGGGACGCCCCGACTCCCGAGCCATCGGCATCTGGATCCGAGGGAGCGAACGGGTCGAAGGCCCCGGACCCTCCTGCGCGCACCGCCGAAGCCGCGGGGTGG
>CAKZOQ010000058.1 GCA_937136445.1 uncultured Gemmatimonadota bacterium | reverse complement strand
CTCCAGGTGGATGCCGCCGAGTGGCTTCCCCTGGACCAGATCAGCCAGAGCTTCGACAACGTGGCCGACGTCCAGGCCTTCTCCCCGACGCTCATGGACGCGTATCTGACGGCGGCCAGCGACATCGCCCGTCGGGTCCTCGGTCAGGCCGATGCGCAGCCCGTCGCCACGACCTATCGCAACGAGGCGAGCCGGTCGCAGCACGAATGGGAGCGCGTGGAGGGGGCGCCCCGTGGGACCCGTGGGGGCATCAGCGTGCTTCACTCCTTCCCGGCCGACGGCGAGTACGTCATCTCGTTGAACTTCATCTCGGGGTGGGGGGAGCGATTCCACGACATCGACATCTCCATCGACGGAGAGCGGATCGGGCTACTCCGCTACCAGGGGAGCAGTAGCCGGCTCATCGACTTCCAGGGCCGGCTCGACTATCCCCTGCGCACCGACTCCATCCCCATCAAGGCCGGGCAGCATCGACTCACCGCGGCCTTCATCAGGAAGATGGACGGGCCCTACGAAGACCTGATCCGTCCCAACGCCTGGTCGTTGGCCGGGACCGAGGCGAGCTACGGCACCACGTCCCTCCCCCACATCATGCAGATGACTGTGGAGGGGCCCTACCACGCCAGCGGGGTCTCGGAGACGGACACCCGTTCGCGCGTCTTCAGTTGCCGGCCTACCGGACCGGACGAGGCTCGGCCCTGTGCGCGGGAGATCATGACCCGCCTGGCCACCACCGCCTACCGCCGGCCCCTGGAAGAGCGTGACATCCAGTCGCTCATGGCCTTCTACGAGGAGGGAGCGGCGGACGGCGGGTTCGAGCGTGGCGTGCGGATGGCCATCGAGGCCATGCTGGCCAGCCCCCACTTCCTCTTCCGCATCGAGGACGTGCCGGAGGGCGTGCAGGCAGGCGACATCTACCAGATCAACGACCTGGATCTGGCGTCCCGTCTCTCCTTCTTCCTATGGGGCACCAACCCGGACGAGCGACTGCTGAGCCTGGCCAAGGCCGGGGAGCTGGGCACGCCGGAGGCGTTGGAGCGGGAGACGCGGCGAATGCTCCAGGACTCCCGGGCCGAGGCGCTCTCGACCCGGTTCGCCTCGCTCTGGCTCCGTCTGCAGGATCTGGAGCGGGTGCGGCCCGACGCCTTCTGGTTCCCGGACTACAGCCAGCAGGTTGCCGAGGACATGCGGCGGGAGACGGAGCTGTTCTTCCATCACCTGGTGCAGGAGGACCGGAGTCTCCTGGAGTTGCTCACCGCCGACTACTCCATCCTCAACGAGCGTCTGGCGAGCCACTACGGGATTCCCGGCATCGTGGGGGACGAGTTCCGGCGCGTGCCCTATCCGGACGAGCGCCGCAGGGGGCTGCTGGGGCACGGGAGCGTTCTGGTCCAGACGTCCTACGGCAACCGGACCTCTCCGGTCCTCCGTGGGAAGTGGGTGATGGAGGTGCTGCTGGGGACCCCCCCGCCGCCCCCTCCCCCCAACGTGCCGGAGCTGGACGAGGCCGGGGGAGGCGAGGAGGAGGGTCCGCTCACCACCGCCCAGCGTCTCCGCATCCACCGGGCGAACCCCACCTGCAACTCGTGCCACCAGCTCATCGATCCCATCGGAGTCGCCCTGGACAACTTCGGGGTGACCGGTCAGTGGAGGATCCGTGAGAACGGGCGTCCCCTCGACACCCGTGGGGAGTTCTACGACGGCACCGAGATCCACGATCCCCAGTCGCTGGTCGAGGTGCTGAGCAAGCGCCCCACCCCCTTCGTGCGTCACTTCACCGAGAAGCTGCTGACGTACGCCCTCGGCCGACGGGTGGACTACCGGGATCAGCCGACCATCCGGGCCATCGCCCGGGACGCCGCAGACGAGCAGTACCGTCTCTCCGAGTTCATCGTGGGGGTCGTGACCAGCGATCCCTTCCGACTGAAGCAGGCGAGCGCCACCCAGGACGACCAGCAGTGACTTCAGGGGTCTAGGAGACCACCACCATGAACTTCATCACCGGACAGCACCTCTCTCGCCGCTCCTTCCTGCAGGGGATGGGGGCCATGGTGGGCCTTCCCATGCTCGACGCCATGGTGCCGGCGGGTCACGGACGGGGCGGACTCGCCCGGACGCCGACGCGCTTTGTCGCCATCGAGGAGGTCCACGGACTCCCGGGGTGCAACGAATGGGGCGCCAAGCAGTTCCTGTTCGCGCCGGAGACGGTGGGGACGGACTTCGATCTGGTGCCGGACAACGCCCTGCGCTCCCTGCTGCCGTATCGGGACTACATGACCATCGTCAGCAACACCGACGTGCGCATGGCCGAGGCCTTCGCCCCCATGGAAGTGGGGGGAGACCACTTCCGGTCCAGCGCGGTCTTCCTGACCCAGTCCCACCCCAAGCAGACTCAGGGCTCGGACCTCCACGTGGGCGTCTCCCTGGACCAGCTCTATGCGCGTGAGTTCGGCGGTGACACGGTGCTGCCCTCCCTCCAGCTCTGCATCGAGCCCACGGACAAGGGCGGGGGGTGCGACTACAACTATTCGTGCTCCTACACCGACTCCATCAGCTGGGCGTCGCCCGACACCCCGTTGCCCCAGATCCGCAGCCCCCGGACGGTCTTCGACATGCTCTTCGGAGCCGGCGGAACCGAGGAGGAGCGGGCACTGCGTCGCCGGACCCACTCCAGCATCCTGGACTGGGTCACCGGTGAGGTGGCCTACATGGAGAGCCAGTTGGGCGCCCTGGATCGGCAGCGGATGGACCGGTACCTGACCAGCGTCCGGGAGATCGAGCGGCGGATCGAGCTCATCGAGGCCCGCAACACCAGCGGCGAGGAGCGGTCCCTTCCCGGGGCGCCCCCCGGCGTGCCGGACTCCTTCCGGGAGCACATGGAACTCATGTTCGACCTCCAGGTGCTGGCCTTCGAGTCGGACATCACTCGGGTGGTCTCGTTCAAGACCGGCCGCGACGCCTCCAACCGGACCTTCCCGGAGAGCGGCTCGGACAGCGGCTTCCATCCCGCGTCGCACCACGGAGACCGGGAGGAGCGGATCCTGGAGTTCAACAAGATCGCCCAGTACCGCGTGAGCATGCTCGCCTACTTCATGGAGCGCCTCCAGAACACCATGGACGGCGACCTGAGCCTCCTGGACCAGACGGTGGTGATGTGGGGATCGCCCATGGGCGACGCTAACCTCCACAACCATCGCCGGTGCCCGCTGGTTCTCCTGGGGGGAGGCAACGGAGCGCTGGAGGGCAACATGCACCTGAAGGCGCCCGACGGGACGCCCATGTCCAACGTCTTCGTGGGACTCATGCAGAAGATGGGGATGCCCGACTTCACCAGCTTCGGCGACAGCACCGGCGACTTCCTGGTGTGACGAC
>CAKZOQ010000057.1 GCA_937136445.1 uncultured Gemmatimonadota bacterium | reverse complement strand
GAATGAAGGCGGGCGGGTCCGGCGCCGTATGCCTCCCGTACGAAACCCGCGGTCCCGACGGGTCGTAGGTGCCCCGAGCCCGATTCCCCCCGCCTGACGCGAAGGAACAGCCCATGAGGCCCCCTACCGCGGTCCTTGCCGCCGCGCTCCTCTGCACTGTCGTGCCGGTGGAGGCACAGACCGCCGGCCCGGTCCCCGACCAGCTCACACTGGACGAAGCCGTCGCCATCGCTCGCCAGCACAACCCCACCTTCCTCCAGACCCGGAACGACCTCCAGGTCGCGGACTGGGACGTCCGTCAGGCGTGGGGCCAGCTCCTTCCCAGCGCCACGGCCAGCTCGTCGGTGAGTTGGCAGGGAGCCGGTGAGCAGCGATTCGGGAGCCTCACCCTGGGCGACCTCGGGTTCGGTGGGCAGCCGTCGTACTACTTCTCCAACTACAACCTGGGCCTGAACTGGAACCTGAGCTGGTCCTCCGTCCTGGCCCCGAGGGAGGCGAAGACGCGGCGCCAGGCGGTGCTCGCCACCGTAGACCAGGGATCGACCCAGCTCGTGGCACGGGTGACCAACGCCTATCTGGAGGTCCTTCGCCAGCGCGAGGCCCTCACCCTGGCCCGGCAGCAGCTCGAGAATACCCGCTACAACCTGCGCCTCGCCCAGGGCCAGCTCGAGGTGGGCCAGGCCACCCCCATCGACGTGGGCCAGGCGGAGGTCCAGGTGGGCCGGTCGGAGGTGGGGGTCCTCCAGGCGGAGAACGCCCTGGAGACGGCCCGCCTCCGCCTCCTCCAGGAGCTGGGGGTCGAGCTGGACCAGGAGTTCGAGCCCGCGACCACCTTCTCCCTCACCGAGCCCACCTGGACGCTGGAGGAGCTGTACGAGCAGGCCCAGACCCGCAATCCCGGTCTCCGCGCCACCCGCCGGTCCAAGGATGCCGCCGACGTCCGGGTGAGTCAGGCCCGAGGAGCCTACTACCCCAGCCTCTCGGTCTCCACCGGCCTCAGCGGCTTCACCCGGGAGGCCAGCAGCGTGGACGCCCAGGTGGCCCAGGCCCAGGCCCAGGTGGCCTCCCGGGTGGCGAGCTGCGTCCAGACCAACGAGCTCTACGCTCGCCTGGCCGACCCCCTCCCCCTGGAGGACTGCACCCGCTTCGCCTTCACCGACGAGCAGCGGAACGCCATCGCCTCCCAGAACGACCAGTTCCCCTTCGACTTCCAGGGCTCGCCCCCCAGCGTCTCGCTGACCGTCAGCGTCCCTCTCTTCCAGGGCCTCACCCGGCAGCGCAGCCTGGAGGCCGCCCAGGTGGAACAGGACGACCGGGCCCACCAGCTCCGGGCCGACGAACTGGCCCTCCGCGCGGATCTGCGGGTGGAGCTCGCCACCGTCCGAACCGCCTACCAGAGCGCCCTTCTGGAGGAGCGCAACCGGGATCTGGCGCAGCGGCAGCTGCAACTCGCCCGGGATCGCTACCAACTCGGAGTCATCACCTTCGTCGAGCTCGTGGACGCCCAGACCGTCCTGGCCCAGGCCGAGCGGGACCGCACCGCCGCCGTATTCATCTACCACGACGCCGTCACCAGGCTCGAAAGCCTGGTGGGCGTCCCCCTCCGCATCTGATCGGGGCCCGATTCCATGAACCGCACACGACTGATCCTGGGCGCGGCCGTCGTCCTCGTCCTGGGGACTGCCGCCACCCTCTTCGCCGTCCGACAGGGCGACGACGGGGTGGAGGTCCGCACCGAGGAGGTGAGCCGGCGGGACCTGGTGGAGCTGGTCACGGCCAGCGGAAACATCCGCGCCCGCCGGGCGGTGGACATCAGCTCGGACGTCTCGGCGAAGGTCTCCCAGCTCCTTGTGCAGGAAGGGGAGGACGTGGAGCAGAACCAGGTCCTCCTTCGCCTCGACCCCGCCCAGTACCAGGCCCAGGTGTCCCGTGCCGAGGCCACCCTCTCCCAGAGCCGCGCCAACGAGGCCCGGGAGGAGGCCAACCTCATCCAGGCCCGGCGCAACCTGGATCGGCTGCTGGGTCTCCAGGCCCGGGATTCCCTCCTGGTGAGCACGCAGCAGATCGACGACGCCCGTACCGCCGTGGACGTGGCGGAGGCGGCGCTGGAGTCTTCGCGCTACGGCGTCTCCCAGGCCGAGGCGAGTCTGGACGAGGCCCAGGACCGGCTCTCCAAGACCATCATCCGGGCGCCCATCGACGGGAAGATCACACGCCTCAACGTCGAAGAGGGCGAGACGGTGATCATCGGGACCATGAACAACGCCGGCTCCCTCATCCTCACCATCAGCCAGCTCTCGGTGGTGGACGTGGTGGTGCAGGTAGACGAGACCGACGTTCCGGGCATCTCGCTGGACGACTCCGCCTCCGTGCGGATCGACGCCTTCCCCGACCGGACCTTCAGCGGTCGCGTCACCGAGATCGGCAACTCCGCCATCCGCCCGCCGGACCAGCAGACGGCCGGCCAGGAAGCGGCCATCGACTTCGAGGTGGTCATCACGCTGGACGCCACCGACGCCCCCCTGCGGCCCGATCTCTCCGCCACCGCCGAGATCGTGACGGCCACCCGGGAAGGTGTGCTGGCCATCCCCATCATCGCCCTCACCGTCCGGGAGCGACCGGACTCGGTCGAGGCGCCGGAAGGGACGGCCCCAGGCGAGATGGACGACGAGGAAGGCGTGTTCCTGGTGGAGGAAGGGGAGGTGACCTTCACCGCCGTGCAGGTGGGCATCACCGGTCGGGAGCACTTCGAGGTCCTCTCCGGGCTGGAGGAGGGGCAGACCCTCGTGGCCGGGCCCTACCAGGCCATCCGGGAGCTGGAGGACGGCGATGCCATCCGTGCGGCCGACGGCTCCGAGGACCCCGAGTAGCCCGTGAACGTCTGGGAAGGCGTCGTCCTGGCCATGGAGCAGCTCCGGGCCCAGAAGCTGAAGAGCTTCTTCAGTCTCCTGGGCGTCATCCTCGGAGTGACCTTCCTCATCGTCGTGGTGACGGTGGTGGAGGGCATGGACCAGTACGTGCGCGAGGACTTCACCTCCCAGGTCTTCGGTGTGAACACCGTGACTCTCCGGCGCTGGCCCGACGTGAACATCAACACCAGCCGCGAGGAGTGGCGAGCCCGCCTCCGCCGACCGCGCATCCGCCGGGAGGACGTCCAGGCCATCCGGGAGCAGCTCACCGTCCCGGCCCGCATCGCCGAGGAGAACCGGGGCGGCGCCGACGTGGTCGGCGACAACGGACGCAGCGCCACCGGCGTCTCGGTGCTGGGCGCCTCCCCGGAGCTCTTCGACATCCGGGATCTGGGCATCGCCCAGGGGCGGGCCTTCACGCCCCAGGAGGCGCGGGAGGGCACACCGGTCCTGGTCATCGGGAGCGAGACGGCCGAGGTGGTCTTCCAGGGGCTGGATCCGGTGGGGCGCACCCTCCGGATCCGGGGCTTTCCCTACCGGGTGGTGGGGGTCCTGGAGGAACGGGGCTCCCTCTTCGGCCAGTCGCTGGACAACCAGGTCATCGCCCCGGCCCAATCCCCCGTGCAGGCCTTCACCGCTCCCCGTGGGGTGGTGGAAGGGGCCATCATCCAGACGCTGGACCCCTCCCGGCTCCGGGACGCCCAGACCCAGGTGGAAGGGATCATGCGGGTCCGCCACGGCCTCCGCCCGGGGGAGGAGAACGACTTCGCCCTCGAGACCGCCGACGAGGCCATCAGCTTCTGGGACAACATCTCCCGCATCCTCTTCCTGGCGCTTCCAGGCCTGGTCGCCATCTCGCTGGTGGTGGGCGGGATCGTCATCATGAACATCATGCTGGTCTCGGTGATGGAGCGGACCCGGGAGATCGGCGTGCGGAAGGCACTGGGGGCCCGCCGTCGGGACATCCTGACCCAGGTGATCATCGAATCGGCGACGCTCTCCACGGTGGGCGCCGCCATCGGGGTGGCGTTGGGGCTGGGCTTCGCGGCCATCGTCGCCGCCTCCTCCCCCCTCCCCGCCGCCGTCTCGGGACAGTGGATCACGGTGGGCATCCTCCTGGGCGTGGTCGTCGGGATGATCGCCGGGGTGTACCCGGCGTCGCAGGCGTCCAAGCTCGACCCCGTCGACGCCCTCCGATATGAGTGACGACGGGAAGGGGCGCCGCCCACTGGGCCTGACCTCGCTGCTGGAGGGCTTCCGCATCGCCTGGGAGGCCCTCCTCGCCAACCGTCTCCGAGCCTCCCTCACCATTCTCGGGGTGGCGGTGGGCGTGGCGGTGGTGGTGGCCATGGCTGCCCTCATCACGGGGGTGCGGACCAGCGTCCTCTCCGCCTTCGAATCCGCAGGGTCGGACAACTTTGTCGTCATGCGCTTCGACTTCACCGCCGTGCGCATCTCCGACGAAGGCAACAACCGTCCGCCCTGGTGGAACAAGCCGAGGATCGAAGCGCTGGAAGCGAGGGTGGTGGAGCGGCTCCCCACCGTGTACGAGGCCCTCTACAACTTCGACTTCAGCACCGACTTCAGCTTCGAGGGCCAGGAGGTGAACGGGGT
>CAKZOQ010000056.1 GCA_937136445.1 uncultured Gemmatimonadota bacterium | reverse complement strand
CGAGTACTTCGACTACTACCGGGACTACCACGCCTACTGGAAGCTCTACGGCATGAACCTTCCGGACGACGTGCTGCGGAAGGTCTACTACGGGAACGCGGTCCGCCTCATCCCGGCGCTGGACGAAGGCCTCTTCCCGGACGGGTAGGCGGCGCCTGGTTCATGCGGCCGGGAGGCGCTGGAGGCCCCCTGCCTCACTCCGCCCGCATGGTGATCATCGGGTCCACCCGGGTGCCGCGATACGCCGGGACCCAGCTCGCCACCACGCCCACCAGGAGGAGCGCCACGGTGACGCCCCCGTACGTCAGAGGGTCGGTGGGGGCCACCCGGTAGAGGAGTCCTGTCTCCAGGCCCGCCAGGACACGCGTCAGCACCAGCGCCCCCACCACCCCCAGGACCAGCCCCAGAGCCCCCGGCCGGAGCGCCCCCCGGAGCACCAGGCTCCGCACCGACTCGGGGTCGGCGCCCAGCGCCAGCCGCACCCCCATCTCCCGGGTCCGGCGGGCCACCGAATACGACACCACCCCGTAGATCCCCACCCCGGCCAGGACCAGCGCCAGCGCGGCGAAGCTCCCCAGGATGAAGAGCATGAAGCGCCGCTCTCCCACCGACGCCCGGACCACCTCCGACATGGGCTGGAGCTGGACCGGGATCTCCGGGTCCGCCTCCTGGAGGAGGGTGCGGAGGGGTCCGGCCACCGAGGACGGATCCCCGGAGCCCGCCTCCAGGAAGACGCTGGCGCCGAATTGGATGCGGCCGGGACGCTGACGGTAGTGCCAGTAGACGGTGGGTTCGGCGCTCCGCTCCAGGTCCCGATAGCGGACCTCGCCCACCACCCCCACCACCGTCCCCCAGACCGGCGGGTCGGCGTTCCAGAAGCGGTCCATTCCCCCGCCGGTGACCCGGCGGCCCAGGGGGTCTTCGCCGGGCCAGTAGGTGTCGGCGAAGGAGCGGCTCACCACCACCACGTGGGGCGCGTCCGGACCGTCCCGTTCATCGAAGAGCCGGCCCTGGAGCAGCGGCACGTCCAGCGCCTCGAAGGCCCCGGCGCTGGCGACGATGTAGCCGGCGTCGCCGTACTTCTCCGGGTCGCCGTCCAGCGCCAGGCGGCCGTTGGGGAGATTCGATAGGGGACGGTTGCTGAGGATCCCGACGCCGGCCACCCCTGGCAGCGCCTCCCCGCGTTCCAGGACGGCGTCCCAGAAGCGGACGTGGTCCGCGTCCTCGGGGTACCGGGTGCTGCTCAGGGAGACCCGGGCGGTGGTGACGTCGGCGGCCTGGAAGCCCGGGTCCTCGTCCAGGACGGCGACGAAGGACCGTACGAGCAGGCCCGAGCCCGCCAGGAGGACCAGGGCCAGCGCCACCTCGGCGGCCACGAGGACGTCCCAGGTGGCCCGCCGCCGGCCCACCGTCCCCCGACCGTCGGTGCGGAGGGCGTCGGCCTGGGCGCCCTCGGAGCCCCGAAGGGCCGGCAGGAGCCCGAAGGCCAGCGCCGTGCCCACCGCCACCACCACGGTGAAGGCCAGAACCGGACCGTCCAAGGCCACCCCTTCCAGGCGTGGGACTGCCCCGGCCCCCAGACGGCGGAGGATGCCCAGCGCCGCCGCCGCCAGGCCCACCCCGGCACCGGCCCCCACCAGCGAGAGGAGCACGCTCTCGGTGAGGAGCTGGCGGATCAGGCGCCCGCGGCTCCCGCCCAGCGCCGAGCGGACGGCCATCTCCCGGGCTCGCACCGTGCCCCGGGCCAGCAGGGTGCTCGCCAGGTTGGTGCAGGCCACCAGGAGGACGAAGACGGCGGCGCCCAGAAGAATGAGGAGGGGCGTGCGCACCTCCCCCACGATCTCCTCCTGGAGGGGGAGGACGTTCACCCCGACCCCGGCGTAGTCCATGGCGTCCGCCGGGACGTCCGCGATGAGCCGTTGCTGGACGGCGTCGAGCCGCTCCTCGACCCCCGCCCGGGTGGCCGTCGGCGCCATGCGGGCCACCACCGCCCAGTTGTGCGAGGTCCGGCTCTCGCTCTGGGTGCCGAGCTCCGCAGCGCCCCAGTGCCGGGCGCCGGAGGGGAAGTCGAAGTCGTCGGCGACCACCCCCACCACCTGGAAGGCCCGCCCCCCCAGCTCCAGCGTCTGGCCCACGGCGTCCGCAGGCTGGACGGCGCCCAGGACGTCCCGCGCCAACGAGCGGCTCACCACGAGGACCGGCGCCGCCCCCCGAAGATGGTCCTCCGGTAGGGTGGTGCGGCCGGCCAGCGGCGCCACCGGGAAGACCCGCCAGAAGTCCTGGCTCACGGTGGCCCCGGCGATCTGCACCGGCTCCGGCCCCCCGACGACGGTGGGGTTTCGGACCCCGAAGGCCGCCAGCCCCTTCAGCTCCGAGCCCACCGTCGCCTCCCGCCAGTCCAGATGGTTCACCCAGGCCACCGCCATCCCGGTGCCCCGCACCGTTTCCTCGTCGAGCCAGAGGAGCTCCTGGGGGTCGTCGTAGGGGAGGGGCTCCAGGAGGACCCCGTCCACCACCGAGAAGATGGCCGTGTTGGCTCCGATCCCCAGCGCCAGCGTCAGCAGCGCCACCGCCGCGAAGCCGGGGCTCCCCGTCAGGGAGCGGATCCCATACCGGATGTCCTGCCACACCGTCTCCATCATCTTCGACCTCCTCCGTGCCCGTTCGTGACGTCGTGCCTCCTGGGTGGCCGCCCGGGCCACCGCCTCCCGATCCCCAAAGAGGCGGAGGGCCTCGGCCCGCGCCTCCCCCGGGTCCCATCCCCGCTCCACCAGCTCCTCCGTCCGGAGGGCCAGGTGCGCCTGGATCTCCCGCTCCACGTCCTCGGCGGCGGACGGGTCGCGCACGACCCCGGGCCGGGGTCGTCGGGGGTCTCGGGGCCTCTGCGCCCCGGGGTCGTCTCGGCTCATGTCGCCCCCGGAGCGCCCAGCACCCGTCCCATGGCCTGGACGTAGCGGTGCCAGTGGCTCAGGCCCCGCTCCAGCTCCGCCTCACCCTCGGCGGTGAGGTGGTAGAACTTGGCCTCCCGTCCCGTCTCGGTGGTGCCCCACTCGGCGTCCAGGTAGCCCCGTTTCTGGAGGCGGCGCAGGGCCGGATAGAGGGCCCCTTCGTCCACCTGGAATGCCTCGTCGGTGGTCTCCCTGATCCAGCGGGAGACGCCGTAGCCGTGGCGGGGGCCGTGGCTCAGCGTCTTGAGGATGAGGACGTCCAGCGTCCCCTTGATCAGGTCCAGCGAAGAATCGGTCATGAGGCCCGGGGTCGGCAGGGGACCGTGGAATCCGAACGACCCGATACGGTCTCATGCATAAGAATCTTATGTGTATGGACGAGGGAGGGGGCCGAAAGGTTGCAGCGCCCCTCCCTTGACCCCTCGTCCGGCCTGCGTAGCCTTGGGCCATGACCGACTTCATGGACGAACTGGCCTGGCGCGGCATGCTCCACGACGCCACCGAGGGGGCTGCCGACCACCTCGCCGAGGCGCCGCGTACGGCCTACATCGGCTTCGACCCCACCGCCGCCTCCCTCCACGTGGGCTCGCTGGTGCCGATCATGGGACTGGTGCACCTCCAGCGTGCCGGCCATTCGCCCCTGGCTCTGGTGGGGGGCGGCACGGGCCTCATCGGAGATCCCTCGGGCAAGACTGCCGAGCGTCAGCTCCTCACCCGAGAGCAGGCGGCGGAGAACTCGGCGGGCATCCGGGCCCAGCTCGGACGCTTCCTGGACTTCGAGGCCACCGGCAACCCGGCGCGCATGGCCGACAACCTGGACTGGCTCGGCGGCCTCTCCCTCGTCGACTTCCTCCGGGACATCGGAAAGCACTTCAGCGTGAACCAGATGATGGCGAAGGAGTCGGTGAAGCGGCGCCTGGAGGGGGAGGACGCCGGGCTCTCCTTCACCGAGTTCAGCTACGCCCTCCTCCAGTCCTACGACTTCCTGGAGCTCTACCGCCGGGAGGGCGTCACGGTGCAGATGGGTGGGAGCGACCAGTGGGGCAACATCACCGCGGGCACCGACCTGGTGCGCCGGGTGGCGGGGGGGAAGGCCTACGGGGTCGTCTTCCCGCTCCTCACGACCAGCTCCGGCACCAAGTTCGGGAAGACCGAGGCGGGCAACGTGTGGCTCGACCCCGAGCGGACGTCGCCCTACCGGTTCTACCAGTTCTGGATCAACGCCGACGACGCCGACGTCGTCCCCTACCTCAAGCTCTTCACCCTCCTGGATCGGGAGCGCATCGAGGAGCTGGAGGAAGCCGCCGCCGAGGAGCCCTGGAAGCGGGCCGCCCAGAAGGCGCTGGCGGAGGATGTCACGCGGCGCACCCACGGCGAGACGGGGCTGGCCCGGGCCCTCAAGGCCACCGAGGTCTTCTTCGGGGGCGAGATCGACGACCTGGAGGCGAAGGAGGTGGAGGAGATCTTCGCCGACGCCCCCTCGGTGCGGGTGCCACGCAGCAGCCTGGAGGGCGAGGGCATCTCCCTTCCGGAGCTGCTCCAGACCGCCGGGGTGAGTCCGTCGCTGAGCCAGGCCCGGCGGGACATCGGGCAGGGCGGCATCTACCTCAACAACCGCCGGGTGCAGGACGCCGACGCCTCCGTGCGGCTCGACGATGCCCTGGAAGGCCGCTTCGTGGTCCTACGGAAGGGCAAGAAGAGCTACCACCTGGTAGCTCTGGACGCCTGACGGGCTCTCGCCCGCCCGACTTCTGCCCCCCGACTTTCTAGAAGACCAGCTCCCAGCCCACCACGAGGCCGCGGGAGAACCCGAGCTGGGGGCCCTCGAACTCCTGGTGGATGGGGTAGAGGTACTCCAGCGAGAGGCGGTGCCCCTCCAGGAGCGATCCCCGGGGCATGAGGACGTTCACACCGATGGGCAGGCTGAGGCGAGATCCCTCGGCGAAGAAGCCGTCGTGGGTGGGGTCGCGGAGGGGATCCAGCTCGGGGTCGGCGCCCTCCACCCGGGTCCAATTCTGATAATGAACGCGCGCGGATGCGCTGATGGCGTCCGTGACGTTGTAGGCCGCCCAGAGGCTGCCTTCCAGGATGTCTCCGGGGACGAAGCCCGACCCGTTCTCGCCGCCGACGTGGATGCGGCCCTTCACCTGGAGCCCGAGGGAGGCCATCTCGTTCTGCACCTGAGCCGTGGCCCCCGGGAGGACGGCGAAGACGCCGCCGCCGGGCCGCATGTCGTAGGCCAGCGCCTCCTCGCCGGGGGCGCTGAAGGGCGTCACCGCCGTGACGTCGCTCTGACCCGTGGGGACGAGGACGCCGCCCTCCACCAGGACCCGATAGCCGCCTTGCCGCACGACCTCCAGGAGCCCGGACAACTCGGCGTCGCCCAGCTCGTCGGCCTCGGTGATGTAGAGGACGTTGGCGTCGGTCTGGGAACGGCGCTCGAACTGGTGGTAGGGCACCGAGGCCCGGAGGGTCACCCGATCGGTGAGGCCGTAGAGGACGTCGAGCGTGTGGGTGACGTTGTTCTGACTCAGCGGCGCCACCTCGTAGAACTCGAAGGTGGTGGCCAGCGGCAGGGAGTCGTTGTCGAACCACACGCCCTTCCGATCCATCTGGGCGTAGCGATAGGCGATCTGGAACTCGCCCGGGCCGAGGATGCGGTCCCCGTTGACGCCCAGAGGCGCATGTCCGTCGGGGCGGTCCGGCGTCCAGGTGATCTCGTCCTGAGCCGTCAGCGGGGTAGCGAGAAGCAGCGTGATGGCGACGAGCAGGCTCGTACGAACCATGGAATCAATCCTCCGAGTCGGTGCGCGGGCCCCCTCTGGAAGCCCCGGGAATCCGAAGTTCAAAATGCGTTCCGGGCGCTACGGAAACAAGTGTTTCGCCCAGGGAGCGGCTACAGCGCGGCAGGGGCACGGAGGACGTCGTCGGGGATTCCGAAGGCGTCCACCAGGAACCCGGCCAGCTCGCGTACCTCGCCGCAGAGGGCGTTCACCTGGGCACGGATGGCCCGGGACTTCCCCGCCTCCAGGTAGCCCGCCTCCAGGTACCAGCCCCGGTGGGCCTCCATCCGTGAAAGGGCGAAGAGCGCACCCACCAGACCCAGCGCCTCCGAGAGCCCGGGGCTGGGTGCTCGGGCCACCGCCTCCCGGTAGCCCTCCACCACCAGGCGTTCCACGTGGGCCAGGGCGGTCTCGAGGACGTGGTCCTGGCACTCGTTGAGCGCCTGGAAGGTGTCCACGCCGTCGTCGATGCGGTCCTTGAGCCGGAGCGCCAGCGAGCGGAGGAGCCGTTCCTCGCGGTAGCGGAAGGCCGCCAGGTGGACATCGGGATCCCGGAGGTGATCCTCGTCGGTCCGGCGGGTGACGACGGGATTCAGCTCGGTGAGCTGGGTCTGCGTCCGGTCCGCCAGATACCGCACGGCCCCCCAGAGGCGCAGGTCGCCCATCTCGCTGCGGAAGCCGGAGAGAAGCCCCTTGGCCACGAGCTGCAGGAGGACGGCGTTGGCTCCCTCGAAAGTGGTGAAGATGTCGGCGTCGGTGAGGAGCCGCCCGAAGCGGTTCTCCGCGAGATAGCCCACGCCGCCGCAGGCTTCCCGGCAGGCCTGGATGGTGTCCACCGCGTGCCAGGAGGCGTAGGCCTTGAGGCCGGCGGCGCGCACCTCCACCGAGTCGTCCTTCTCGCCGTCTTCCGAGGCGGACCGTGCGAAGCGGCGCTGGAGATCGCGGGTCGCCAGGTGGAGCCCGATGGTGGTGGCCAGGCGCGGCAGGAGGAGGCGCTGATGGGCCAGATAGTCCAGGATGGGGACCTCGCGGTCGGCTCCGGCAGGGCCGAACTGCCGTCTGCGCTCCCCGTGTCGGACGGCGATGGTGAGGGCCGTCTTGGAGGCGCTGACGCTGGCGGCGGCGATGCTGACGCGGCCGGCGACCAGCGTACCCAGCATGGTGAAGAAGCGGCGGCCCGAGCTGGGGATGGGGGAGTGGTAGGTGCCGTCGTCGTCGATGTGGGCGAAGCGGTCCAGGAGGTGGCGCCGGGGCACCCGGACCCCGTCGAACCAGAGCCGGCCGTTGTCCACGCCGTTCAGGCCCTCCTTGAGCCCCCGGTCCTCGATGCGGACGCCCGGGCAGGCGGACCCGTCCTCGTGGCGGATGGGCACCAGGAGGGCGTGGACCCCATGGTCTTCGCCGTCCACGAGCAGGCGGGCGAAGACGGTGGCCATGCGGCCGTGAAGGGCGGCGTTGCCGATCCAGTCCTTCCCCGCCTCCTCGCGGGGGGTGTCCACCACCAGCTCGTCGGTCTCCGGGTCGTAGGTGGCAGTGGTCTCCAGGTCCCGGACGTTGGAGCCGTGCCCGGTCTCGGTCATGGCGTAGCAGCCCGGGAGCTCCAGCGACGCGATGCCGGGCAGGAAGGTCTCGTGGTGCCAGCGCGTGCCGAGCTGGTACACGCTCCCGCCGAAGAGGCCGAACTGCACCCCGTACTTCACCAGGATGCTCAGGTCCCCGAAGGCCAGCGTCTCGAAGACGGCGATGGCGCCCCCGGGATCGCCGGCGCCCCCCAGCTCCTCGGGGAATGCGAGTCCGCCGTAGCCCCGGTCCGCCAGGAGCTGGACGGCGTCCAGGGCGCGCTCCCGATGCTCGGGCGAGGGGGTCCCGTGGGGCACCTGCATGGCATCCTCGGAGAGGAGGTCCAGGAGGTCGTCGCGGAGCCCGCGGTGGTCGGCGTCCAGGAAGTCCCGGAGTGCTTCGGGGCGGAAGGAGGGCTCGGGGCGTGCCTCGGTCGGCTCCTCTTGTCCCGCGCGCTCCAGGGTGGCTCGGACGGCTTCTCCGCCCACCACGCCGAGGGTTTCCTCCAACCCCCGGAGATCGGCCCGGACCGCGTCGTCCCACAGGTCCTCCTCGCCGTGGGCGGCACCCAGCCGGAGACCCAGGGCGGTGAGGTCGGCGGGCAGGGCGTCGTCGTCGAGGCCCACCTCCTGGATGCGGTCCGACAGCCGGGACAGATCGACGGGAGAGGGAGGCTCCGCGGGATCGAGCCACCCGGTGAGGGCCTCCGCCGCGTCGTCGGGGACCCACGACCGTCCCAGGACGTGGTCCCGGAAGGCGGCGATCTCCTCCGCGGTCAGGTGCCCGTCGGACCAGGCGCAGTACACCATGGGAGCGAGGGGCAGCAGGATGGGGTGATCGTCGGGCCAGAGCCGAGGCGCGGCGGCGGTGGCGGTAGAGTCGGGGGCCATGGGGACCTCGTCCCGGGCGGGTTGGACAGGCATCTCTTCAGCCTGTGAAAACACTTGACCGCCGTGGAGGGTTCGCCCACTCTCTGCGCTCTCGTCCGCCCTCCGTTCCGTGCGGTCCCGCCGCCGGTTCCCCCGAGCCCCGAAGCCCCTATGCCCGAGCCGTTGGTGGGCGTCATCATGGGGTCCCGTTCCGACTGGGACACCATGGAGCACGCCGTCGAGACGCTGGAGGCGCTGGAGATCCCCCACGAGGTCCGGGTCGTCTCCGCGCACCGCACCCCGGACCTTCTCTACGAATACGCCGAGGCCGCCGAGGAGCGGGGGCTCGAAGTCATCATCGCCGGCGCCGGCGGTGCGGCGCATCTGCCGGGGATGGTGGCGGCCAAGACCGTCCTCCCCGTCTACGGGGTGCCGGTGAAGTCCCGGGCCCTCAAGGGATTGGACTCCCTCCTCTCCATCGTCCAGATGCCCGGTGGAGTCCCCGTGGGGACGCTGGCCATCGGAAGATCGGGGGCCACGAACGCTGCGCTGCTGGCCGCCGCCTCGCTGGGAGCCAAGCACCCGGAGATCCGCGAGGCCCTCCGTCGCTTCCGGGACGCCCGCACCCAGGCGGTCCTGGACGATCCCGACCCGAGAGTGCCGGCGCCGTGAGGGTCGGCATCATGGGGGGCGGCCAACTCGGCCGCATGATGGCGCTGGCGGGTCGGCCGCTGGGGCTCCGCTTCCGCTTCCTCGAAGAGAAGTCCCCGGCCCCGGTGGACGAGATGGGGGAGCGGGTGCGGGGCGCCTACGACGATCCCGAGGCGCTGGACGCCTTCGCGGAGGGGCTGGACGTGGTCACCTACGAGTTCGAGAACGTCCCGGCGGCCTCCACCGATCGCCTGGAGGGCCGGGTGCCTCTGCACCCCTCGCCCTCGGCGCTGGCCATGGCCCAGGATCGCCTCCACGAAAAGGGAGGCTTCGCTCGGCACGGGATCCCCACGGCGCCGCACCGGACGGTGGATTCCCTCCACGAGCTGCGGGAGGCCGTGGAGGAGCTGGGGCTCCCCGCCATCCTCAAAACCCGGCGCTTCGGGTACGACGGCAAGGGCCAGAAACTGCTGCGGGAGGACGGAGACCTGGAGCCGGCCTTCGACGACATCGGCGGGGTGCCGCTCCTCCTGGAGGGGTTCGTGGACTTTCGGCGGGAGCTCTCCATCCTCTCGGTCCGTGGGCGGGACGGCACCTGCGCCTTCTATCCCCTCGTGGAGAACGACCACCACCAGGGCATCCTCTGGACCTCGCTGGCCCCCGCCGACGTGACCGGGAAGCAGCAGGCCACGGCGGAAGGCTACGCGCGGTCCGTTCTGGAGGAGCACGACTACGTGGGCGTGTTGGCCATCGAGCTCTTCGACACCGAGGACGGCCTGGTGGCCAACGAGATGGCGCCACGGGTGCACAACTCCGGCCACTGGACCCAGGACGGCGCCGTGTGCAGCCAGTTCGAGAACCACCTCCGCGCCGTCTGCGGCCTCCCTCTGGGCTCCACCGAGGTCGTGGGCTTCAGCGCCATGGAGAACCTGCTGGGGACGGTGCCCCCGGTGTCCGAGCTCCTGGCGGTGCCCGGAGCCCACCTCCACCTCTACGAGAAGTCGCCGCGCCCCGGGCGGAAGCTCGGCCACGTGAACCTGGTGGGGGACGACCGGGCGGCGGTGGCGGCACGGCTCGAGCGGTTGAAGCAGCTGGCGCGACCCTCGTAGGGGCTCGCATCGACCTCGCCCCCGCCCGGCACGAGGCCGGACGGGGGCGAAGGGCTGCTTCTCGGGAGGAGGCGACCGCTAGTCGTCCACCTCCACCTTGATGGAGTCGGCGACCAGCACACCGTCTCCGTCGAAGCTCCCCTCGGCCTCGGCCCGGACGTCGGCGTTCCCCGCCAACTCCGCCACGATCTCGGCCAACGTCACCAGGTCGCCCTCGGCGTCCACCTCGGTCTCGTCCGTCCACAGGACCGTGACCTCGACCTGGGTGCTCTCGTCGAGGATGATGAGCGTGCCGGCGGCCTCGTCCACCGAGAGGACGTCGCCTTCGACCTCGTCGCCATCGTCGTCGCCCTCGTCCTCCACCTCGAACTCGATCTCGTCGGCGACGATCGAGCCGTCGGACTGGAGCTCGCCGTCGCCTTCGGCCTCCACCGTACCGCCAGCGTCGAGCACCTCCTGGACGGCGGCCAGGCTGAAGAGATCGCCATCGAACTCGGTGTCGTCGTTCACGACGATCTCGGTGCCGTCCCCCAGCGTGACGGAGCCCGACCCGACGGCACTGACGTAGCCCTCGAACTCGACCTCGTCTCCGTCGTCCTCGTCGTCGTCGAACTCGCCTACGTCGTCGCCGTCCTCGTTCCGCACGGTGAGCACCGGCGCGATCATGAGCGTGCCGCTCCCCGTGGCCTTCACGCGGCCCAGGGTGGCATCCTCATCCACGAAGAGAGTGAGGATCTCCCCGTCGTCGTCGTCCACGTCGAAGTCGGCCGCCACGCGGAATCCCGCCTGGTCCACGCTGGGGATCCGCAGCGGATTCGGCCCGGCCGGGTAGGTGGTACGGCCCACGCGCACGGTCTCGGTGAGGACGACGATGGGATCGGCGGTGAGGAAGAACCGGAGGCGATCGTAGTCGCCCTCGGGGATGTCACCGCCCACGAGCTCGACGCCGTCCTCCGGGAGGGACAGGAGATCGATGTCGGCGTCCACCCGGCCGATCTCCACCCAGCCGGCGCCTTCCTGGCGTGCCTCCACCGCGCCGATGGGTAGGATGATGGATTCCACCACGTCCAGCTCCAGCACGGCCCGGCTCGGCTCGGAGATCGTCTGCAGGGAGGTGGGCAGGCTCGTGGCGGCCGAGGAACCGGCCGAAGCCATGCGGACCTGGACCTCGGCAGCTCCGTCGACGCCGGTGATGCCGTCGTCGTCATCACAGGCGACGAGCGCCAGGGTGGCGAGGGTGAGGACTCCGAGGCTTCTGCGGATGGACTTCATGGC
>CAKZOQ010000055.1 GCA_937136445.1 uncultured Gemmatimonadota bacterium | reverse complement strand
CTCACCTCGCCCAGGTCGATGCCCCGGAAGAGGGTGCGCATGTCCTCCAGGGAGTCGATGGCGACCCCCACCCGACCCACCTCGCCGGCGGCCATGCCGTGGTCCGAGTCGTAGCCCATCTGGGTGGGTAGATCGAAGGCGACGCTGAGCCCCGTCTGCCCTCGATCCAGGAGGTAGCGGAAGCGCTGGTTGGTCTCCTCGGCCGTCCCGAACCCGGCGTACTGGCGCATGGTCCAGACCCGTCCCCGGTACATGGACGGATACACCCCCCGAGTGAAGGGCCACGACCCGGGTCGGCCCCCGGCCTCCTCGTCCTCCGGGCCGTAGACCGGCTCCACGGGGATGCCGCTCTCGGTGTGGACGGTCTCGTCGCTCACCCCTCCTCCTCCTGGTCGTCCTCGGCAGGGAGGGGATCCAGGTCGATGAGGACCTGATCCTTCTCCACGGCGTCGCCGGCGGCCACATGGACCGCCGAGACGATCCCGGGTGCTCCAGCCCGAAGCTCGTTCTCCATCTTCATGGCCTCCACGATGGCCATCCCCTGCCCCGCCGCCACCTCGTCGCCCACGGCGACCTGGACCTTCACGACCAGGCCCGGCATGGGCGCCACCACCGGCGCCGGTCCGGAGGGGCCGGCTCCCGTCCCGGCGAGCTCGCGGATGGTCCGGGTCCGCTCGTCCACCACCTCCGCCGCCACCGTGCGTCCGCCCAGGTGAAGGCTCCAGGAACCGCGCCCCTCGCGAGCAGCCACCACCCGGTGGGAGGCGCCGTCCAGGAGGAGGTGATGGACCTCGGTCCCCGGAAGTTGGGCCAGCTCGGCCTCCACGGGGTCCCCGTCGACGAAGATCCCGTCCGGTCCGAGCTCCACCTCCACGTCCTGGCGTCCTACGGTGACGAAGTACTTCATGCCGCCACCTCCCCGGCGCCGTCCATGGGTTCCAGGACGGCGACGCTTTCGATGTGGGCCGTCTGGGGGAAGAGGTCGAAGCAGCGCAGCCCTGTCAGGCGGTAGGTGGGGGCCAGCCGGGCCAGGTCCCGGGCGAGGGTGGCGGGGTCGCAGCTCACGTAGACGATCCGGTGGGGCTCCGCGCCGAGGAGGACGCCGGGAACTCGGTCGTCCAGTCCGGTGCGGGGCGGGTTCACGATGACGGTGTCGGCGGGGAGGACGTCCTCCAGGAGGTCTTCCACCCGGCCCTCCCGGAGCTGGAAGCCGTCGGGTGCGCCGCGGCGGGCCGTGGCGCAGGCTGCCGGGTCCACTTCGATGCCGGTGACGGCCCGACCGTCCTCGGCGAGGGCCCGACCGTAGACGCCGACGCCGCAGTAGGCGTCCAGGACGTCCCCCTCCTCGGGGATCTGCTCCAGGACGTGGTCCCGAAGGTGCGGGGCCACCACCGGGTTCACCTGCGTGAAGGCCCCGGGACGGACCCCGTCGTCGTCGGAGGGCCCCTGGGGTCCCGCCACCCGGAGCGCCTGAGCGGCGCCGGAGGGTTCGTGCCATACGTCCACCAGGCCGGGCACTTCATCCACCAGTCCTCCGCCCCGCCACCCTGCGGCGCCGCCCTCCACCAGGAGTCCGGCGGCGTCGGTGCCCACCAGACGGAGGGTGAGTCGGAGGCGTCCGCCCTCCGGCAACCGCTGGGCGTTGCCGCCCCACGCCTTCCGCAGGCCGACCCAGACCTCCTTCAGCGGCTCCACACCCAGGAGGCACTCGTCGTGGACGTCCACCACGTGTCCGGAGCGATGCAGATGGTGGAATCCCGCCACCACCCGACCCCCCCGCAGGCGACGCAGTGTGAAGCTGAGCCGGTCCCGGTACCGGAGCTCCCGGGGAGAGGGTACCACCTCCGGGTCCGGCACCTCGTCCAGCCCACCGATGCGCTCCAGGGCGTCCACCACCATCCGCCCCTTCCAGTGGAGTTGTCGGTCGTAGGCCAGATGCTGGAGGGCGCACCCACCACAGTCGTCGTACAGGGGACAGGGAGGCTCGACCCGATCCGGACCCTCTTCCACAAGCCGCACGAGCCGCGCGCGGGCCCAGGAGGTGGCTTCCTTGGTCACCTCGATCTCGGCCACGTCCCCAGGCGCCGTCCGGTCCACGAACACCACGCGCCCGTCGGGGAGTTCACCCACCCCGGCTCCCTGGGACGAGATGCCGTGGATGGAGACGGTGGCGCCGCTCACGACGCCCTCCAGGGCCATCCGGACCGGCGCCAGGGGCTCATGGTGCCCGGGGCGGCGCCTCCCCCGCCGGAGGCGATGCGCGGCGCCTGGTGCCGTTGCCGGTGCGCCTCCTCCAGCAGGGCGGCGGTGACGGCGGCGGCCCGGACCTCGGCATCGGCGTCGCCGTCGGCGAGGTCCGGGTGCTCCTCGAGGTAGCGGATGGTGAGGTCTCCAGCCTGGAAGTCCGGCTCGTCCATCACCCGGGCGTGGAAGGCCGTGCAGGTCTCCAGCCCCACCACCACGAGTTCGTCCAGCGCCCGGCCCATGCGTCGGATGGCTTCGGCGCGGGTGGGGGCGTAGGTGATGAGCTTCCCAAGGAGGGGATCGTAGTGGAGAGAGACGTCGAAGCCCTCCTGGATCCCGCCATCCCATCGCACGCCGGGGCCGGAGGGAAGGTCGAGGCGACGGACCGTCCCGGTGGAGGGGAGGAAGCCCTGGAAGGCATCCTCCGAGGTGATGCGACACTCGATGGCGTGCCCCTCCAGCCGCACGTCGTCCTGTGCGAAGTCCAGCGGCTCCCCCGAGGCCACCCGGAGCTGCCACGCCACCAGGTCCAGCCCGGTGACCAGCTCGGTGACGGGGTGCTCCACCTGGAGGCGGGTGTTCATCTCCAGGAAGAAGAACTCCCCATCCTGGTAGAGGAACTCCACCGTACCCGCCCCTTCGTAGTCCACCGCTTCCGCCGCCCGGACGGCCGCCTGGCCCATGGCCTCCCGCTCCTCCGGCGAGAGCACCGGCGACGGCGCCTCCTCCACGAGCTTCTGGTGGCGCCGCTGGATGGAGCACTCTCGCTCCCCCAGGTGCACCACCCTGCCGTGCTGGTCGCCCAGGACCTGGATCTCCACATGGCGGGGACGGTCCAGGTACCGCTCCAGGTAGACGGAGCCGTCACCGAAGGCTGCCAGCGCCTCCCGGCGGGCGCCCTCGAAGGCCCCGGGCAGATCCTCGGGGGTCGCCACCACCCGCATGCCCTTCCCTCCGCCTCCGGCCGCCGCCTTCAGGAGGACGGGATAGCCGATGTCCTCGGCGTGGACCATCGCCTCCTCGGGATCCTCCACCGCCTCGGTGAGGCCCGGGACGATGGGCACGCCGGCAGCCTGCATCCGCTGCCGGGCCTCGGTCTTGTCGCCCATGGCGGCGATGGTCTCCGGTGTGGGGCCGACGAAGGTCAGGCCGGCGTCCCGCACCGCTTTGGAGAACGGCGCCCGCTCCGCCAGGAACCCGTAGCCCGGATGGACCGCCTCCGCCCCGGCCCGCTCCGCCACCCGTAGGAGCGTGTCGATGCGAAGGTAGCTTTCGGCCGACGCCGCCGGACCGATGAGGTGGGCCTCGTCGGCCTCCATGACGTGGGGCGACAGGCGATCAGGCTCGGAATAGACCGCGATGGTGCGGATGTCGAGCTCTCGAGCGGCGCGGATGATGCGGACAGCGCGACCGCAAGGTCGTGAGACGACCAACCCGCCACCTCATCGGCCAGCGCTTCGAGCCGGACGCGGCACAAGGCGAGCTCCCGCACGGCGGGGAACGCCC
>CAKZOQ010000054.1 GCA_937136445.1 uncultured Gemmatimonadota bacterium | reverse complement strand
CCTGGTGGGTCGCCATCGGGACCTCACCGGCAGCACCGTCGCCACCGACCTCCTCGCCGACTGGCCGGCGGCGCTGAACCGGTTCGTACGGGTCATGCCCACCGACTACAAGCGGGTCCGCGACGCCATGCAGGCCGCGCGCAATCGTGGCATGAACCAGAGCGACGCCGCCATGGCGGCCTTCCGCGCCAACAAGCGCGAGATGGCCCGGGCGGGGGGGAACTAGGATGGGCAAACCCACAGGCTTCCTGGAGTTCGAACGGGAGACCCCCACCGAGCGTCTTCCCGAGGACCGCATCGAAGACTGGGCGGAGATCTACGAACCCCTTCCGGAAGAGACCCTCCGCCGGCAGGGCGCCCGCTGCATGGACTGCGGGGTCCCCTTCTGCCACACCGGCACGGAGATGGCGGGCCGGACCTCGGGCTGCCCCATCCACAACCTCATCCCCGAGTGGAACGACCTGGTCTATCGAGGCATGTGGCGGGAGGCCCTGGACCGGCTGCATCGGACCAACAACTTCCCGGAGTTCACCGGCCGCGTCTGTCCGGCCCCCTGCGAGGGCTCGTGCGTCCTGGCCATCGACGACCCACCGGTCACCATCAAGAGCATCGAGAACGCCATCGCGGAGCGCGGCTTCGAGGAGGGATGGATCGTCGCCGAGCCGCCGGCGTGGCGCACCGGGAAGCAGGTGGCGGTGGTGGGTTCGGGCCCGGCAGGCCTCGCCTGCGCCGACCAACTCAACCACGCCGGGCACACCGTCACCGTCTACGAGCGCGACGACCGCATCGGAGGGCTCCTCATGTACGGGATCCCCTCCGTGAAGCTGGACAAGGGCGTGGTGCAGCGGCGGGTGGACCTGCTGGAGGCCGAAGGGATTCAGTTCATCACCGGGGTGGAGGTGGGCGTGGACATCCCCGCCAGCACCCTGAAAGAGGAGTTCGACGCCGTGGTGCTCTGCACCGGCGCCACCCGGCCCAGGGACCTCCCCGTGAAGGGCCGGCAGCTGGACGGCATCCACTTCGCCATGGACTTCCTGCGGGCCAACACCCGGAGCCTTCTGGACTCGGGGCTGCAGGACGGCGATTACGTGTCGGCGGAGGGACGGAACGTGGTGATCATCGGGGGAGGCGACACGGGGACGGACTGCGTGGCCACCGCCGTACGTCACCGGTGCGCCAGCGTCACCCAGTTCGAGATCCTCGCCCGGCCGCCGGAGACCCGGGCGCCGGACAACCCGTGGCCCGAATGGCCCCACGTCTACTTTCTGGACTACGGCCAGAAGGAGGCCAAGGCCCGCTTCGGCGACGACCCCCGTCAGTACCTCCTCTCCACCACCCGCTTCGTGGGCGACGACGAGGGTCGGGTGCGGGAGCTGCATACCGCGCAGGTGGTCTGGGAGGAGGACGAGACCGGCCGTCGGATCCCGGTGCCGCTCCCGGGCACCGAGAAGATCTGGACCGCCGACCTGGTGCTCCTGGCGCTGGGATACGAGGGTCCCGAGGATCCGGTGCCCGCCGGCCTCGAGCTGGAGCGGGACGCCCGCTCCAACATCCGGGCGGAGCACGGCGACTACGAGACCAGCGTGCCCGGGGTATTCGCGGCAGGCGATGCCCGACGGGGACAGAGCCTGGTGGTGTGGGCCATCGAGGAGGGCCGCGGAGCGGCTCGGGCCGTGGACCTGCACCTCATGGGACGGACGGAGCTGCCTGGATAGGCGGCAGGGGGAACCATGATGGATCGGATCCTGAACGCAGGCGATCGCCTCTACATCGCCCTGGCCCGCCGCTGGCACAGCCCCCTGGCCACCCGGCGGCTGGGCACCCTCCTCATCGTGGCCTATCTGGCCACCCTCGCCCTGACGGAACTGAATCGGCAGGGGCTCCTGGGCTCGACCATGCAGGAAGCCTTCCCCACCTCCCACTTCGTGGCGGTGGACCTGGCCTTCACCTTCCTCCTGGTCATGGAGGTCATCG